>JAUNFB010000002.1:0-12709 GCA_030525245.1 Erysipelotrichia bacterium | reverse complement strand
AATAATATCTTCAATCATTGACTTAGCGATATCAATACTGCTTTGATCGGTATGATAAATGACAACTTTTCCTTCATCGGAAATATCTATCTTTGTGCCGTTGCTGGCTTCGATGATTTGATTAATATTTTTTCCGCCCGTACCGATAACATCTCTAATCTTATCAACAGGAATATATAACATTGCAATCTTTGGAGCATACTTAGATACTTCTTTGCGCGGTTCAGCAATTGCTTTTTCCATTACATCCAAAATCTGCATTCTGGCTTTCTTAGCTTGTTGCATTGCCTCAGCCAAGACTTTCTTATCCAATCCCTGAACTTTGATATCCATCTGTAATGCGGTAATACCTTCACGAGTTCCGGCAACCTTAAAGTCCATATCTCCGAAATGGTCTTCCATACCTTGAATATCGGTTAGAATTGTGTAATTACCACCATCTTCGATTAAACCCATCGCAATTCCGGCAACAGGAGCCTTAATCGGAACTCCGGCAGCCATCAATGATAATGTTCCGGCACAAATAGATGCTTGTGAAGACGAGCCATTAGATTCTAATACTTCAGCAACAGTTCTAATCGCATATGGGAATTCTTCTTCAGAAGGCAATACTTGTTTCAATGCTCTTTCACCCAAAGCACCGTGCCCGATTTCTCTTCTGCCCGGAGTACCCATTCGTCCGACTTCTCCTACTGAATAAGGCGGGAAATTATAATGATGCATGAAGCGTTTTTCTTCAACTTCCGTTAAATCATCAATAATTTGGTTGTCACCCAAAGCACCCAAAGTGGTTGCACTCAATACTTGTGTTTGACCTCTGGTGAATAATCCCGAACCGTGAACACGCGGCAAAATATCTATTTGAGCATCCAAAGCTCTGATTTCATCAACAGCTCTGCCATCCGGTCTAACTTTATCTTCAACAATCAATCTTCTTACTTCATCGGCAACAATCTTTGTGCATGTTTCGTTGACCATTTTTAAAGTCTTATTCTTTTCTGCTTCACTGGCATATTCTTTATTACCGAAATATTCAATAGTTTCTTGAGTCAGCGCTTCGATAGCATTGTTGCATTCCAATTTATCCTTGATAGAAACAGCAGCCTTTAAGCGATCATATACATAAGCGTAGATAGCATCTTTCAATTCAACAGGTACTTCATATAATGTTACCTGCATCTTTTCTTTGCCTACTGCAGCAATGATTTCTTCTTCAAATTCGCACAACTTGGCAATCCAAGTTTGTCCGAAAGCCAAAGCATCTACCATTAATTCTTCACTGACTTCCTTAGCACCGGCTTCTACCATCATAATGGCATCCTTTTTACCGGCCATAGTCAAGCTCAATGTACTCTTTTCCTTTTCCTCTACTGATGGATTAACAACAAACTTTCCATCAACACAACCTACTTCAACACCGGCAATAGGACCTTCAAACGGTATGTCAGAAATTGACAATGCCAAAGAAGCTCCCAACATTGCTGCCATTTCTGAAGAACAGTCATTATCGACACTCATAGCCGTATTAACAACCTGTACTTCATTGCGGAAACCTTCCGCAAATAACGGTCTTATAGGTCTGTCAATCAAGCGGGCTGTCAAAGTTGCATGCTCACTTGGTCTGCCTTCTCTTCTTAAAAAACCTCCGGGAATTTTTCCTACGGAATATAATTTTTCTTCAAAACTTACAGTTAATGGAAAAAAATCAGTATCCTTGGCAACATTACTTGCACAAGCAGTAGATAATACTACTGTATCTCCGTATCTTACTAAAACCGCACCACGTGCTTGTTTGGCTAATTCCCCTGTTTCAACAGTAATTTGATGACCGTTGAAATCCATACTAAATTCTCTTTTAGCCATTTTTTTAACCTCTCTTAATATCTAACTATCTTATAATAGCACAATTGTTCAACTTCGTTAAGTGGCTATTGCAAGAAAGAATCACTTAATCCAATCATTTGTCTTTGTCAAGACTATCAAACATCGCTTTAACGCTTGGAGCGTTTTTTGTTAATTTCTTAATGCTGAGACCATCAACCTTGTCGTTTGCTAAACGCAAATTGTTTTCCGATGAAAGTAATGCAGCTTTCGTTTTTTGTAAATGATCGATCGTTTTATCGATTTCATCTATTGCATTTTTAAATTTTTCACTTGCTAAACGATAATTATTGGCAAATCCCTTCTTAAAAGAATTCATATTTTCCTCAAAGTTTTGAATATCAATCTGTTGATTACGAATTATTTGTAACTCTTGCTTATAACGCAATGAGTTTTTTGCAGCATTGCGTAAAAGAGTGATTATCGGAATAAAGAATTGCGGTCGAACAACATACATCTTAGGATATTTATAAGAAACATCCACAATACCGCCATTATACAATTCACTATCAATTTCCAATAAAGAAACAAGAATGGCATATTCACATCCTTTTTCATTACGATCTTTATCCAATTCTTTAAAGAAATCCTCATTTTTATGTTTTGTTGCTGTTTCATCAGCTTCATTTTTCATTTCAAACATGATAGAAATAAATTCTGTTCCGTCTTCGGCACATTCTCGGTATATAAAATCTCCCTTACTGCCGGTTTTAGCATCATTGTCTTTTTCAAAATAGGCGTTAGGAAAAGCTGTCATTCGTATTGAATTAAATTGTGTTAAACAATGCTGTTCTAAACTTTCACCGATCATTTTTGTGGATTGTCGAGCTTTAAAATCCTTATAATATTCTATTTGTTCATCTTTTAATTTCAGTTTCTCTTCATATTGTTCTTGTAACGATTTTTCGTTTAAACGGCTTTCGGTTTCTTTGTTTTTTAATTCTCCTCTAAGATCGGCAATCTCGGTTACTTTTTGAGATAATTCTTCATTTTTCTTATCTACCGCTTCACTGACAGCCAATTTCAGTGCTATTTTACTGTTTTCCAGTTTAGCTTGAAGTTCAGCAATTTTCTTATCACGTTCAGATATTTCCGCATCCTTTTGTTTTAAATTAGATTCAAATTCTTTCGTCTCTTTATTATGTTCCAAGCTTTTCTCTTCCAAAGCAGTAGTAATTGCTAAACTCTTTTCTTTTTCATTTGATTCCAACTGAGCTTGCAATTCAATTATTTTTTGTTTTTTATCATACAATTCGGCTTCCTTCTTATTAATATTTGCCGTATATTCTTTTTCTTCCTGCAAACGGATTATTTCCAATTCCTGTTCATGTTTAGCTAATAATTCTTTTTTACGGCGTTCAAGTTCTTTATCAAATTCTTTATCTCTTACTTGTTGAGCAATTTGTTCATAGCCTGTTTCATCAACTTGAAACACCTCACCGCACCTCGGACATCTTATTTCTTGCATATCTGATTCTCCCTTCTTTTTGTTATTTATGTTTTTTTCAACGTTATTTATAGTATAGCATGCTTATAATATTCCTTACAATGAATAATTAAGCGTAAAATAGAGAGAAATCATTCTCCCTCTATTATAATTTCTAAAAGTTTCTTCCGATTTGTAAATATCATCTGAATATTTACCGACTAAATCAAGCATTTCAGCATACTTTTAATACTGCTTTAGTGACTTTTGATGTTCTGCATGCCCCTAAGTTTTTCTATTGTTTATCGCCTCTCTTCTTATAATCATCCTCAATTTCCTTTTTCCAGTCTCGAGATAAAGATTCTCCGGTTCTCATGAACCCTATTGTTTTATTGAGAACTTTATAGTTAAGTGCCATACCGTATGAATCACAATTGTAGTTCACAGATTTTAATTCATCAATACCGAATTTTTCTGCTTCTTTTACCGCATCAATGTTAGCACCTAAGAATAAAAACTCCCAATCATACAATTTCTTTTGGCGTTCAATCATTTGTTTAACTTTATCATAAGTATAGTAGCGACTGGCATTTTCCAATCCGTCGGTTATTATGATAAAAATAGTCTTTTCAGGAACATCCTCTTTGCGGGCATATTTATGTATGTTACCAATATGATGAATTGACCCACCGACAGCATCCAATAGTGCTGTGGTCCCGCGGGCATAATATTTTTTTTCGGTAAGATTAGCAACATCATTAATTTTTATTCGGTCATGAATAACTTCTGACTGGTTATCAAACAATATTGTAGAAACAACTGCATTGCCGGATAATTTCCGTTGTTTATCCAGCATGGAATTAAAACCTCCGATGGTATCCTTTTCCAATCCAGCCATCGAACCGCTACGGTCTAAAATAAATACAATTTCTGTCATCTTTAAATCCTCCTATTAAATTGTGATTTTATTATAAGTTTGACAGAAACATTATTTGTCTCCTGACAGGCGACATTTATACACCGATAAGCGGTTGATCATATTCAAACAAAACAGCATTTAATTCAAATATGTCATAATTTTTATTTTTAAGATAATATTCCACAATAACATCAAATACACTGCTGTGTGACAACGCAAAACCGGCTCTTCCGATAAAATCTTTTGTCTCTTCAAGATTTAATTCCAAAGCAAAAGCAAAGGCCAATGCTGTTGTCTTCGATGGTCTGTAATCCATATTATTTCTTATTTTGGAGAACAATTTTCTGTCTACATTAGCTTTTCGGTAGATCTGCGAATCCTTTTTACCGGTCCGATCAATAAGCTTTAAAAGTGTTTCAGAAAAACCGGCATCCAAATTTTCTAATAATTCTCCTAAATCATCATTATCTGTAGGACTTTCATCCGCTAAGCCGCCTAAAACATCTGTTGATAAAAACTGTTGAATGTTGTTCCTTGTTTCTTTTACCTTTTTCAGCAAGAATCTATTTCTGTTAATTCCCGAATAACCGCTATCAGATTCAAAAGATCTATCTTTAATATAATTTTCATCAATATAACTTCTAACCGGATTGAAAATTTTTTCAGATAGAACAAAAGATTCCTTATCAAAAACAACCAAATAGACCTGCATCTCATTGTTCAAAAGAAATGTTCCGATTTCATTAATAGCTATCTTTAAAGCAAGAGATTTCGGAAATCCGTAATTACCTGTAGCAATCAACGGAAAAGCGACAGAATCACACCTATATTTTTTAGCCAATTCTAAAGATCTCTTATAACAAGAAGATAAAACCTTCTCTTCCGAATGATTGCCTCCTTGCCATACAGGCCCGACAGTATGAATAACATATTTGGCATCTAACAAATATCCAGGCGTTATTATCGCATCTCCAAAATCAATATCACCGACTTTCTTTCTGGCTTTTAAAAGCTTGGGGCCGGCTTTTTCGTTTATACTGCTGTCAACTCCATAACCGATAACAGGAACACGACTTACGGTATTTACAACCGCATCAACCTGCATATTTACAATATCATTACGTACTATTTCAAAAGGCATCTTCTTACCTCCTTTATATTTTATATCTTTTAATACTCACCTATACTTTTTTGAATCTTCGGCTAACAATTCATAAGATAATTTTCTTTTATTTATCAGGGCCGATTTTCTTGTGCAAGAAAATACCTGCAATTGCTGAAAGAACAATTCCCCCGGTACCCATAATCGCCTTTTTTAGATTTTCTGCTTGTTTATTCCTACAAGCTTCACAGTATCTGTGTTTATATCCTTCAGGCAGCAGTCTTTGACACTTTTTACATACTCTTACTTTATTATCGTTATTCATTGCTTATCCCTCCTATTTGCTTTGGTTTCGATCAATTCTACACCTGTACTGGGTAATTCTTTAATCTTGTTATTAATTATCGGTAAAGATGTAGTCCAATAATTATCCGGTGACGGATCTATCATATCTAATCTTTGTATAAGTCCCGGAACAGAAATATAAGTATCTGTCAAAAAATCGGCATAATATGTCAAACTCTTTTTAGCTGCTTCATATTCGCCAAGTTCGCGATATGCCATCGCTTCAACAAGTGAAACGCCGTTTACTACATAAAAACTATCTCTTATTTCTTTCATTGTACTATTAATTTTATCGGTGTTTATATTTGACAACACTTTTTGAAAGAATTTCTCCGGCTGATTCATAATAAATTTTACATTTTCTTTTTGACTTAACATCAACAAATTTCTGCTATCCTCTGCGGATAAAGCTATTTGTATAAGCATTTCTTGTCTCAATTTCGGATTTTTTATTTTCGTAGCTTGCAACAATTTTTGTTGACAACTGTATGCTGTTGCCAGTCGATCATTTTCTTGACCTATGCGAACTTCTTCAACGGCTTTTTGCACTTGTTGAATTTGTTCGGCTATTTGAGCCATTTGCATTTGGGCTGAAAGGTCGGCCATAGCACGATTCAATTCCGGTGCTAATTTTACTTTTTTCAAGGATATTTGTTCAACAATTTTCTTTGTCTTGGGATTTCTTAGAGTTGCTAATAGGGTTCCATCTTTTTTCGTCATAATCTCTACTGCATCTTCCACAAGTTTTTTCTTTTGCCCATCGGTCAAAACGGCTTGTAAGGTAACATCCGGAACAGTTGCTTTAATCACATTGATGAAAGCAGGGGCATTCATTAATTTCTTTTTAATTACAGATAAAGTATTTTTTGCTTCATCTAATAAAGGCTTTGCCGCTTCCGGAAGATGATTAAAATGTTGTGATAGCTCGCTCTTATATTCGGAACTATCTACAATTTCCGCTTCTTCCACCAAAACAATATTTGTTTCACTTTCCATTTCGCATAATCCTTTCTTTTACTTATACAATTCTATATTCAATTTATTTGGCAATTAAATTATACTACTAACATCCTCATGTTTTTTAATCAATTTGTATTATTCAAAGATAAATCTATAAATGTAAATTAATAGGCTTATCAACTTGGTTTTATTGTGATGGTTAAAGAATATTGACTCAATTGAAAAGAGTTCTTAATTACAAGGTTTTCAGAAATTCTGTCATTGTTTCCCATTTATTCTGCTTTTTTAATGATGTTTAATAATTGATAAATCTTGTCAACTCTAGAAACATTTCGGGTAAAAAGAAACATAAAATTGTTAATATATAGATACAAAGGAGATTTTTATATGGATCAAAAAAAAATCGGAAGATTTATCGCGCAATGTCGCAAAGAAAATAAAATGACTCAAGCGGAGTTGGCTGAAAAATTAGCCGTGACGGAAAAATCTGTCAGCAATTGGGAAAACGGCAGAAATATGCCGGATTTATCTTTATTCAAGCCTTTATGTTCATTATTAAATATTACAGTTAATGACTTAATCAGCGGTGAAAGAATTGATGCCGCTAATTACCAGCAGAAAGCGGAAGAAAATATCATCAATACTATTGATTATGCTCATAAACAAGCACATAAAGTTTCAATAAGCATTATTCCGCTAATTCTAATTTTAATCATTATGGTCTTTACTTGTTATCTAATCGATTTAAATCAAATGAAGCAAGGGAAAAGAACCATTTTCAGTACTTGGGGAAATAAATATGCCCCTATTGTCGAGGTCGCTAATCCGGAAACCGATACAGAAGAATTTGAACTGATTACAGTTCTTGATAAATATATCGAAGAGGAAGGAAAAAAGGACACAAGAAATTATTACGGAGATGAAAAATATTTCTACTCTTATAAAATATATGACATCAGTGAAAACAAAAATAACTATGAAATAGCAATGATTTTGTGCTATAAAACCTGCTATTTGGAGAACAATGAAGTAAAAACAGATTCCTCAGGCAACTTACCCTGCAAAATAACTATCGAAAAAGCAAAAGACAAGTTTGTGGTTACAGAAATGACATCACCAAAAGATGGAAATGAATATTATTCGAGTATGGAAGAAATGTTTGCCAGTAAAGTACTTAAGGAAATGGAAAACTATTACTTTGATGGTTCAAATTTACTGTTAGATTATTCTCTGCAACAAAAAATAAACTTATACTATCATTTAAATGATTAAAGTTTTTATGTAATGAATGGTATTTCTTCAAGATATAGCCTATAATTAATATCAAAATCTAGGAGTAATATGACACATTTTTTATTAAAAACTTTTATCAAAAACTACAACGATACCAAAGATAATACTGTGAGAAAGAAATGCGGATTTTTAAGCAGCATTATCGGAATAATATGTAATATTCTTTTATTCATTGTAAAGTTTATTATCGGTACAATTTCAGCTTCTGTCGCTATCATTTCCGATGCTTTCAACAATCTATCCGACTGTTTAAGTTGTATAGTTACCTTAATCGCCTATAACTTAGCTGAAAAGCCGGCAGACAAAGAGCATCCATTTGGTTACGGACGCGTAGAATATTTTTCATCATTGCTTATCGGTTGCTTAATTATCATCGTCGGTTGGGAATTTTTGAAAACATCTTGGTCAAAAATTTTTCACTACCAACAAGTTCAAGTTTCTATATATACCATAATCGCCTTGATTTTTTCTATACTATTAAAATTATGGTTATTTGTTTTCAATAAAAAACTAGCTACAATATATAACAATTCAACCATGGCAGCCACAGCTTATGATTCCTTGTCCGACAGTATTACTACCTCTGTAACTTTAGTCGGAACAATAATCTCGTTATTTACTTCTTTTCCGGTTGACGGTATCATCGGTATTCTTGTATCTTTGTTGATTATTAAAACAGCTGTTTCAATTATTAAAGATACAATTGATACTCTATTAGGTAAACCGGCAGATAAAGAAACTGTGCAAGAAGTATTAAATATCGTTTTATCTTATCCGGAGATATTGGGTGTACATGATCTAATTATTCACAATTATGGTCCCAATCACATGTTAGCTTCTTTACATGCGGAAATTAACAGCAAGATGAATATCATGATTGCTCACGAAATCATTGATAAAATCGAAAAAGAACTTAACGATAAACTTCATATCATGACAACAATTCATTTAGATCCGATTGAAACCGATAATGAGCAATTAAATCGGTATAAAGAAATAGTTGAAAAAGTATTGAAAGAAATAGATCCTTCTCTATCATTTCACGATTTTCGTATGGTCAATGGACAAAATAATATTAATTTGATTTTTGATATCCTGTTAACCGATAATTATAATCGTTGTAAAGGACAATTAAAAACGCAAATCGATCAAAAACTTCAACAAATCGATCCGCGTTTACATACGGTCATTACTTTTGATAATCAGTTTTAGTTAAATCCAAACAAACAATAACTCCCTCAACTTCTTTGCCAAATTTTTTCCAAAGAAGTTTTTCTTTAATTTCAAAGCCCAAAGCTTCAAACATTGCCAAGCAACCGCGTTCTTCTTCAAAGCAATCATAAAGCTTATCAATATTGTTTTCTTTAGCTTTTTCAATTAATAATTTCAGACCTTGATAACCGTATCCGTGATGTCGGTATTGATATTCAATAACAATCCCGCATTGATATTCACCATTAGCTAAATAATAACAACAATAACCAACATATTTATTCAAATCTAAATCTTTTAAATAGGCAAAATAATATTTCTTCGAATGATTCTTTAAATATTCTAAGCCCCATCTTTCTTCCGGATAAATAATTGTTCCGGTATTATAATCATAATTATCTCTTTGAATATCATATCCGGCATTATAAGACATACTTGACGGATCACTCATCACCTGTGCTTTATAAGCAAAATCCTTTTCATTTTGCGGTTTTACTAAGATTATATTCATAATTTTATTGCACTCTCCAAAGCTAACCTAATCATCTTATCTAAATTCTTTTCAATCTCATTTTGAGAAACTTCTTCTTTAGTTTGAAGATTGACTGTGACAGCCAAAATAGCTAATGTCTTAGCATTATATTTTAAGCCATTACAATATAAACCATATGTTTCCATTTCACTGGCCAAGGTATTAACCGTTTGCCAACTTTTCCATATTTTTTCTTGACGATATAAAACATCGGAGCTATAAACATTGCCTACATGATAATTGAGATTCATTTCCTCGGCTGTTTGAGCAACTGTTTTTAACAAATCATAATCGCAGCTGGCACATATATTGCCCGGCAAATCAAATTGATAAGCATAGTTGGAATCGGTACAAGCACCCAATGCCAAAACGATATCATTAACTTTAATATAATCCTGTATACCTCCGGCGGTTCCGATACGAATAAGATTCTTGCAATGATAATAATTTATTAATTCATAACTGTATATACCCATTGATGGTATTCCCATCCCGGTAGCCATTACCGATATTCTTTTTCCTTTATATTCACCGGTATAACCGTACATCAAACGACAATCGTTAAACTGTTGACAATTGTCCAAATATTTTTCCGCAATATATCGTGCTCTCAACGGATCTCCCGGCAAAAGTACGGTCGAAGCAATTTCTCCTACTTCTGCTTGATTATGCCATGTTGCCATTTTCTTCTCCTGTTATTTCCTTATATAATTCATTCACATTATCCACCAGTATTTTCGCCTTGTTTGCTCGTAAAAATTGTTTGCTTCTAAAACCGTAACAAACACTGATACAATTTAATTGAGCATTTTGAGCAGTTTGAATGTCTACCTCGCTGTCACCGATATACACCGCTTCTTCCTTAACAACTTTTAATTCCCTTAACACCTCGTTGACCGCATCAGGGCAAGGCTTTTTGCGCACATTTTCTTTTTCTCCAACTGCTTTATCAAACAAATCGGGAAAGAAATCTTGCACTAAAATTTGGACTGCATAGTCGGCTTTATTGCTTACAACAGCTGTTTTTATTCCCTTTTCTTTCAATTTCTTCAAAAGAGAAATGATTCCCGGATAAGCTTCGGTCTTATCTTTACAATGATCCTTGTAATAAAGCTTGAATTGTTCGGTTAAATCCTGTACTTTTTGATCACTCAATTCTTTCGGAACAGCCCTTCTGACAAGCATATAAATACCATTGCCGACAAATTGCCTAACTTCCTCAAGTGAGCGTAAAGGATAACCGTTTTTCTTTAATACATAATTAGTTGCATCGGCTAAGTCCTGCAAAGTGTCTAAAATTGTACCATCCAGATCAAAGATTGCTAATTTATATTTCATAAGAGTCCTTCCTATAAAAGTGAATATGTGATATACCATATTTTTTTTCTTTATATTTAACCAGATCACCATATCTGTCAGCCATTTTCTTACTGTCCAATGTTCTCAAAGCGATAAAACCATCATCTTCCAGCAAATCACTCTCCGATAAAGCCTGCATTAATGGTTCAAAAATCGTTTCTATCGTAAAAGGCGGATCGGCGTAAATGATATCGAACTTTTCCTTACTGTTTTTAATAAAAAAGAAAACATCCTCCTTCAAGATTAATTCATTGCCGTTATTTAAGCGACAATTTTTGATATTCTGCTTGATTATTTTTATAGCTTCATTATCATTGTCTACCATTACAACTCTTGCAGCCGATCGGCTTAAAGCCTCAATCCCCATAGATCCGCTTCCGGAAAATAAGTCCAAAAACCTGCATTCGGGTATTTTAAATTGCCACATACTAAATAAAGCTTCTTTTATTCTGTCGGTAATCGGTCGAGTATGCAATCCTTCAGGGGCGATTAATTTATGATTTTTAGCTTTACCGGCTATAACTCTCATTCTGCATCCTCCTTTTTATTAATCATACAACAAAATTGCATAAAAAAGATAAATATTTATCTTTAAAGCAAATTATAGTAAAATTTCAAAGGAGGTATTATGCTAAAAACCGTACATTTTCAAGTAATTGACGATAAAAAATTAACTGTCGGACAATTTCTGCAAAAACATGGAATTTCTAACAAAGCCATCTCTGCCTTAAAAAAACAAGATCAGGCTCTTTTGTTAAATAATGAACCTTGTTTTACCAACCGCTATATCCAAAAAGACGATGTTATAACCATATCCCTAAATGAAGAAAACCACCAAGAAAACATAGTACCTGTCAAAATGAATTTAAATATCGTCTATGAAGACGACGATTTGATTATTTTGGATAAAGGAAAAGACTGCACAGTTCATCCATCGGTTAAATATTTTACTTGCACTTTAGCAAACGGTTTAGCCTATTATTTCCAAAGTAAAAACCAAGATATCTGCATTCATTGTATTACCCGTTTAGATAAAGATACTACCGGACTGGTTTTATTTGCTAAAAATAAATTTAGTGCACATTACTTATCGCAAATGATCGCCAAAAAAGAAATTCAAAAAACATATTTAGCTCTCGTCCAAGGAAAACCCAATCCGGAAAAAGGAACAGTAAATGCTCCAATCGGGCGCAAAGAAAAAGGGAACATTCTGAGAGCGGTTGATTTTATAAACGGGAAACCAGCCGTTACGCATTATCAACTGTTAAAATACAATTCAACAAACGATATCAGCTTAGTAAAATGCCTTTTGGAAACCGGTAGAACTCATCAAATAAGAGTTCATATGCTCTACATTAATCATCCCTTAATTGGCGATAATCTATATAACAAAAACAATCAGCAATTGAATAGACAAGCATTACATTGCTGTCAGTTGAATTTCATACACCCATTTACCAAGCAATTGCTGACAGTATATAGTGATATACCAAAGGATATGCAAGAGTTGATTTGAAAATAAGTTGTACTTTTTTATCTCTTTATTATTGGTATGCTTTCAATATTATCCAATGATTATCATCAATAATCCATTCAGGAAGATTTATTATTCTAAGTTTAATATTAAACTCATCACATTATATCTTAATTTTTGTTTTATCATATTTAAATAATGGAAAT
>JAUNFB010000059.1 GCA_030525245.1 Erysipelotrichia bacterium | reverse complement strand
CTGCAATCACTGTATTATACAACAAATGTTTCATTTTTTCAATAGTAAGTATTGGTAAAATAAAACGAGGACATACAAATGCCCTCGTTAAATATTTATTTGGTTTTTACTGATTTAACCTTTGACCAACTGCCGTAGTACTTTTTGCCGTTAAAGATTTTATATGCACGAACTCGGGCATAGTATTTTTTCTTAGATTTTAGATTTTTAACGGTTTTTGCACATGTATTTTGATTTGAAACTGTTACAGTCTTTTTATTTTTCTTGAATTTCTTATCGGTTGCAACTTGAACTTGATATCCCGAAACATCTGTAATTTTATTCCAATATACAACAAGCGATTTTTTCTTTGAAGAAAGTTTTTTTATACTAAGTTTTTCAGATGAAGGACTTGAATTGTTTGTAATTTGAGTTTGGCTCGGCTTTGTTTCGGGTTGATTTACTTCATTCTTTTTTGTTGTATCTGTTGTTGTAGAAGGTTTGGTAGTGGTTTCCCCTGCGTTATTATTTTTAACGGAAGCATAAATTGTTAAATCAGACTTTGACGGCACAGTAGTTTTTATAAGATAAGTATTATTTTTATCAAAATTTGCAATTTCAGACGCATAATTTACATTATTAAAATCTAAAACAATTAAATAATTTCCGTAATTATCTTTTGCAAAATCTGCATTTTCACTGTCATAAACGCCGATCAAAACAGATGCGGTATCCGTTGAAGACGAACAAGACACGGAAAATTTATAATTATCGGTTTTTTCAGGCTTAAACAAAAAATAATTTATTTTTGTATAATCCGAAGTATTATTAATTGTTTTGGTAAACACTTCTGTTACTGAAGAATCATTTGCGGCAAAAGCCGAAAACGATACACTGTATACAAACGAAAAAGCTACAGTAATCGCAAGTAAAGAGCATAATGTCTTTTTTAAAAATTTCATAAAAAATCTCCTTAAGCTGACTTTTTTATATATTATACCATTAAAAAGTATTCAAGTCCATACGGTTGTATTGCATATTTTCTTAAAAATCGTTTGTTTATATTATTTTCCCAAACGGACTTTTTCTGCTCTGCCGTAGCGAAGCATTTGGTCAACAAGCACTTTGAGCTTTGCATTGTTCTTAACGGTTGAACCTGTTGCATAGGACTCAACACTATATTGAAGAACATTTGACACCTGCGATTTATTTTTAAATACAGTTAAGTAAAAAGGAGTTGAAAACTGAGTTGCCTTTAAAATTGTACAATCTACATAATATGCTCTCTTGTCACTTGCAGAAGCATTTGTCTGTGTGAACCAATCCGGATGTTCATCATAGCTAAACTCTGTGTTTTGACCGTCAACAGTCCAACGGAATGTATAATCGCTTATACTTTTTGAACTTGAAATTTCAACCTTAATTCTCGGAATAACTTTTCCCTCAAGAAGCATTGAAGCTGATTTAAAATTCACTTCATTTTTAGCTGTACCGTTAGGATTAATCTGATACTTTGAGTTTGTAACATTTTTATAACCCAAGTCATCTGTTGTATGAAGGTTTCTCTGTGAAGCGGTAAGATCGGATGTTACAAGATTATCTTTGTTATAATCTCTGTATTTTTGATATGCTTCTCCATAGTAAAGAAGTTCTACAAGCAATGATCTGAGATTTTGATTTGTCGCTTTACCGAGCTGGCTGTAACAATAATCCTTAATTGAATATGTTACAGAATGACCCTTGCACTCAATTCCGTCGGAAGTAATTCCATACGGAGTAATTGTTACAACATCGGCAAATTTATCCGGTGAAATTTTATCAAAATCAAAATATGTACGACTTTCCGTTGATGAGGATGAAGGATCATACAAATCATAACTTTCTCCGCCGAATTCAACTCGGATAAATTTTGATTCAAACGGTGAAGTTCTTGATTTATCAATACCGATATTCATTGTAACCGATGCATCAAGAACTACCGAAGCACTGTTTGCACGAAGCAAACCCGTACCATCTATTGTCTTTGTTTCGCTTGTGCCGCATTTAGAACAAGTGCGTGTTGCCGTTCCGTCGGTATAATCGGTTTTTGAATTATAAACAGCGTCATTATTATATTTCCAAGAGGAATATGTGTGATTTTGTTCTTTTCTTTCTAACAACGGAACAAAAGTTATATTTCCATAAACAACAAAAATATCTCCCGGTTTTAAAGTTTCGCCATTTTCACCGTCTATCTTCCACCCTATTAATTCATATTCCTTACTTAATTCACTATTTATCGCATCAAGCGTTGGCAATGTTATTTGTCTGCCATCATCATAATAATAAACCTTATCGGAATTTTCAAAAGATATACGATTAATATTGCGTTCCCATTGAGCTACCAATGTTATATTTTTATTTTCATAACAAATATCATCATTCGTTATATATTCACCATTATTTGTATTTAGCCAATTAACAAATGTATAACCCTCTTTTGTCGGAACCGGTAAATTACTGTATTTTTCACCATATTTCTGATAAATAACTGAATTATCATCCAAATATCCACCATTTGTATCCAAGTTAACATTTATTTCAGGCTTTATAACATTAACAATTACACTTGTTGAATATTGATACAATTTTATATTAACTAATTGTGAACCTACTTTATATGGATTATATCCTGATACAATATAATCCGAATCAATTTTATGAATAATATTTGAATTAAAATACTTCGCACAAAGTACTATTCCATCATAATCAAAACTTTCACCATAATTATAATTTGTCTTTGTAATTGAATATAACGATATACCGGAAAAATATTTTACAGCTGGTAAATCAGAATATGAGATTTGTTTTCTTATATAAGAATATAGTAAATCAGAATCATCAGTTGTAATCTTGCCATCACAATTTAAATCACCAAGGAAATAGTCCAAGCCGGAAACAGGAGAGGTTCCCTTTGCTTTTCTATAAATTAAAGAGACATCACTAACTGTCGTTTCACCATTTCTTGTTATATCGCCAAACAAAACATTTTTGTTTTCTGTCCACATCGCGTATAAAGTTAAATCTTTATCTATTTTACTATTTTGTGTATACTTATTACCGATAGGCACTCCAAATTCATCAGTATCGTTTGAATCATACCAGCCGGCAAAATAACTGTTTTCTTTAGTTGCATCATCAACATCTAAATATGGATAATCAAAAACAGCATATAATGTTTTATCTGATAAAAATTTTACTGTTTCACCCGGAGAATATTTATTACCGCTTGAATCTTTCCAATATGCGAATTGAGGCTTATAATTTTGCTTATAAGGAGATACGCAACCTCCATTACCATTAAAACTTACTGTTAAAATTTCACTACTCGTTGGAGAGGAAGAAGGAATTGTAATGCTTTCACCGGCTTGAAATGTTTGAGAAGCAGGAGCATTACTTCCATTAGAAACACTATACTTAATTGTATATTTTTGAACAGGTATTGTAATATTAGCTGTACCAAGAAGAACATCGCTACCGCCGTTTATATTATTCGCATATACATATACCGTTTGATTACCTGTTTTTGATGTACTTATATTATCTTCAAAGCCGTGATAAGAACCACAATTATAAGTATTATTTATGTCACTTCTATATTTATCAGCCGAAATATAATGTCCTTCTCCAATACCGGCAGAGCCACCAATATAAACACGAACTGTTAATGAAGAATTCAAATTATCTTTATCAAAAGTCCAACCCTTTATGTATAAATTACCAACAGAAGACTTTACGACTTCTAATTTGCCTTGAGGATTATAACTATTTACAAAATCAGGGCGAATAAAGCCAAATAATTTACCATAATTATAGCGATATGTATGCTCTCTTGTTATATGTGTTGAGCCGTTCTGTTCAACAACATTCATGGAAGCAGAATTAGCGGAGGATACAATAGCAACATGACCATATGCCGATGATGCATATGTCCAAACTGCCACATCTCCGGGTTGTGGAACAAAACCACTGTAATATCGTATCCTTGACCATCCTGACGGTAAAGAATTTCTTGCATAATCACAGCCATTTCCGCTAACAGGAGAATTACCCAAATATTTATAATAAGCTTTTGTTAAATCAACGCACTGTGCTCCGTAAACTCCATCATAATCAATAGAACTTCCAATCTTACTTTTCGCCCATGCAACTGCATCAGATTGAGTTTTTCCACCAGTTTGAGCATAAACATTAAAAAGACCAGAACAAAAAATATTTACAAGCATTGCAACTGACATAAATAAACTGATAACTTTTTTCATAATTTTTCTCCTTAACATTTTTACATATTATACCATTAAAAATTTTGCCTGCCTATACTCCGGCAGAGTACATTGTTAAATTTTCGTTTACAGATTTAACATTTTGTGTATTGCTATGGGGTTATGAGTTTGATATAATAGGTATAAATTTATATAAATAAAAGGGTGATTATTATGGCTAACAAACAAACTTTGTTTTGCGGAACAAATGCTGAATTTTTATCCGCAGAACTCGTAAAAGAAGCAAACGAAGCTAACAGCGGTGTTGCATTCCGTATTCCGAGCTTGGTAAACGCAGGCGGTACGCTTATTGCCGCTGTTGACAAGGCTCATGTTCCTACCGATTGGGGCTTTATTGAACTTGCAGTCAGAACAAGTACGGACGGCGGTAAAACCTGGACAGGCATTAAAACTATCGCTACCCCTCCTGCAAGGGTTATCAACTCGAACAAAGAAAACACGGCAACAGCTTTTTACATCGACCCGTGTATGGCAGTTGCTCCTAACGGCGATGTTGTGCTTCTTGTAACATATTATCCCGAATCAAAGGGTCTTTTTGACAAAAAGATGATGGATACCAAAAAGGTTGCATACGCAAGCTTTGACGGAAAGACAGTTCCGCTCATTTATGACAAGGACGGCAACTTCTACTATGTTCTTGAAAGCGGAAAAGTTCTTGACAAAACAAAATCAGCTACCCCGTACAAGGTTAACTTTACAGACGGCGAGCTTTTTGAAAACGACAAATATGCAGGCAACATCTTCCTCAACGGCGCAAACAAAAAAGCCGACGGAGGTGACGGCACTACATTCGGTGCTTCTCTCAAAGCAGTTAAAAGAAACTATGTATTTATGCTTCGTTCGACAGACAAAGGCGAAACTTGGTCAAAGCCTGTTGACATCACGGGAAGCATTCTCAATCAGGAAAAAGACGGATATTTTCTCGGTATTGCTCCGGGTAATGCAATCACAACAAAGAGCGGCAGAATGATATTCCCTCTTTACACTCTCAAGGGTT
>JAUNFB010000058.1 GCA_030525245.1 Erysipelotrichia bacterium | reverse complement strand
GTATCAAAAACTATCGGCTACGGCAAAACAACTGTCAATAATTGGTGCAATAAAGGGTACATAAAATCTTTCAAACGAAATAACGCAAACCATATACCAAAAGCCTATTTGATAGAATTCCTCTGTTCAAAGTATTTTCGCTCCATCACCCGAAAATCCGACTGGCACATCTGAACACTCCAACATTTTTCGACTTGGCTGACAGAAAATGAAAAGGCAAAAAACAAAAATAACGAATACCAAACGAATGAATCAAATTATCAGCCGAGTAAATAATAACTGATAACAATGGGCATAAATCAGTTAATAAACGGCTATTTTTGATTGATTAGTAATTGATGTTGATATTTTTTAGCATTCGTGATATAATAACGATACAAACGAATATAACGAATGCGACGAAGTGAGGCGGTTATTTTGAATTTTAAGGAAAGCAGTAGTGTTGAATTAAAGTCGATTGTTAATGACGATTTTAAAAAGGAAGTAATTGCGTTTGCCAATACAAACGGCGGAGAAATATATGTAGGTGTTGACGATGACGGAGTTGTAGTAGGTGTTGATAATGCTGATAAAGTGATGGAAAAAATCGGAGCAATAATTCGCAACGGAATAAAGCCTGATTTAACTCCGTACACATCAATTGATGAACAAAATGCTGATGGAAAATGTATTATTAAAGTTACTGTTATGAGAGGGCAAAAACGACCGTATCATATTTCCGATAAAGGTTTAAAGCCTTCAGCTGTTTTTGTTCGTCACGGTGTATCTTCTGTACCGGTTACTGAAGAGACTATCAGAACAATGCTTAAAGAAACAGACGGAGTAACATTTGACAAGGCAAGGTGCTTAAATCAAGAATTAACATTCAATTATACAAAAGAGGTTTTTCAAAAACAAAATGTTGCATTTGAAGAAAGCAATATGAAATCATTGGGCTTAATTGATAATGACGGATATTATACCAATGCTGCGTTACTGTTGTCGGACCAATGCGAGCACAGTATAAAATGTGCAGTATATGAAGATAACACAAAATTAGAGTTTAAGGCAAGAAAAGAGTTTTACGGTTCAATTTTAAAGCAAGTCGATGAAGCGTACGAATACATCAATTTGTGCAACAATCAAAATTCAACTTTTGAAGGTTTGATAAGAGTTGATCATTATGATTATCCGCAATATGCAGTTAGGGAAGCACTTTTGAATGCAGTTGTTCATCGTGATTATGATTATTCAGGCAGTATTCTGATAAATATATTCTCAAACAGAATCGAATTTGTTTCAATCGGTGGGCTGGTTAAAGGTATAACACTTAACGATGTTATGGCAGGAGTTTCTCAACCAAGAAACGCTCTTATTGCAAATGTTTTTTACAGGCTAAAATTGATTGAAAGTTATGGTACCGGTATTCAGAGAATTATGGAAAGTTATCAAGACCAACTGATCAAGCCTACATTTAAAATCGGACCTGCATCTTTTGTTGTCACACTCCCCAAGAGGAAACCTTTTAACGATTCAACGACAGAAGAAGAAACGGTAATGAATTTATTGAACGATAAAAAATTTATTACTCGTAAAGATATTGAATTCGTATTGAATTGTTCTAAATTTAAGGCGATAAATATTATAAATGAGCTAATTAGAAAAGGTGCTATTAAGAAGATAGGTGCAGGAAAAGATACACAATATACAGTTGTTTAATTATTTAATCGTTATATTCGTTTGCTTCAAACAAACGAATATAACGAACATAACGAATAAATACAAAACACACATTATTCGCCGTAAAAAGTGGCACAGATTGCAAAAGTTCGTTGTGATTTTTGGCACAAACTAAATGTGCAAATTCATAAATCGCACATTCGCAAAAGAAAACCTCCTTTGGTACAATTTGAGTATCAAAGGAGGTTTTTACTATGAAAAAAACATTATTTGAACAATTCGGCGGTACATATACTAAGCAGGGTGATTACCTTCTGCCAAATTTAATTTTACCTGCAGAAGAAGAAACCGGTTACATCGGAGTGTGGGGACAACGCAGGTTAACCTACTTAAAGCATCACCGCAAAGTTTTGTACTACAATCTGCTTACTTCCGGAAAACTTAATTCCCATCTCGCCGATACAGAGGAACAAGCCCAACAACTCTTTTCTCGGTTGGTAAAACAATACGCCGAAAAAGAAGGTGTGACAGAACAACTAAAAGCAACCGATATGCTGCTCTGGGTGCAGAAAATGAACAACATCAGTAATCGAGTAATCGAAATTGTGAATAGTGAACTGATTTTTGTATGAGAAAACGAAAACACTATGCTTATGAGATAATTTAGAACAGTATGTACGAAGAAAACTTGAGTGTATCGGTACGAAAAAAGAAAAAATGTGGCACAGCCTACCGTTAGCAAACCGGCAGGCTGTGCCAATACTGTCATTTTTTAATTTTATTGATGGAAAAACCGGCATTTTTCTTGCAGACGATTCTCAACTTATGTGGAGCTTTTATTTTGTGAGAGCTGAGCTTGTAAGACAAAATCATCATATCGAGCAAATCCTGCTGCGAAATGGACGCTCCAGAATCTCCGTCAAAAGACGTAGTTCCTGCACCTAGGATCGGCACACATACATCTTTTTCGTTATAATTGTTTTCCAATTCTCTCCATAGCAAATCCAAACACTGAAGATATTCATCACGAGAAAAGAATCGCCCTTTCCCATTGCTATCAAGTTTGACAAAGGCCATCAAAAGGTCATCGCCATTTGGAACAATGGTTCCTGAATCATATCTTGTTTTTTTCTGATAATGTGATTTTGACCGAGCTGGTGTTGTATTGGCATCATCAATCAATTTCTGAATATTTAAATTCGGATGTGATGTTAAATACTGTCCACAAATAGAATTTGGATTTATATCTGCGATTTTATCACCGACTTGTGTTGTAAAGCACTCGTCAAAATTGATTACCCGTTTACATTTTTTCTTCTTTAATATATTACCATATTCGACCCGAATCGAATAATTATCTCCGTGTATTGTAGTCCAACAATGTAATATCCTAAAAAGTACATATATTATCGATGTTGCAATCCAAATAGCAAAAAAGCACATAAGACGAGAAATGATAATGTTAATATCTTGTGCATTCAACTCTGAAAACCATTTACATTGTTCAAGGAAATTCTGCGATATCCATATGAAATTTCCAAAGCATGACTCAGGTACAAATGTAAAAATACCCGTAACTATAGCAAATGCCCATGCAACACTTTTTTTGAAAAACTCAATCAAAACCCAAGTACCTCTTTTATGTAGGAATAGTCACCGACTTTTTTTCCATAGAAATCAAATTTCCAGAACGGCTTTGCATAATCTTCATATCCATTCATATATGAAGGAAGCCAGCTCGTCTCTTTTCTCGTGGAGTTGTAGACGATAATAATCTTCTTTTTCTTCTTTTTTGCTTGTTCAAATTCGTGTCTGAGATAGGAGTAATTGTTTATATTTCCATAATCTTCATTATCACTGGGTGTAGAAGTACTAAAAACCTTACATGACTTAATGCCATTTGTATTTTGTTTGTACGGTGTACAAGTACACTGCCCCTGATTTTTAGCAGCACGAGCACATCCACTCCCTGCTGTACGAGATCCCATCATGTCTCCAACAACAAAGATTACAGCAGATGAAGCGTTGATCTGACGATTAAATTCTGCTTTCAAATCGCAAATACGACAATCATTGTCATTGGCAACACTGCCAGAAGCTACTTTGGACATGTCGATGAAATCGACTTTATGCCAAGCATCGCTTCCCCATTTGTTTAATTCATTTACAACGTCTGTATCTCCGTTGTACAAATCATAGTCAGCACTAATATATACTTGCTTGCTCATGTAATCACTCTCCATTTAAAAAATGTATTTTTAGATGTTAAAACACAACAGATGTCAACATTATTCAACCTAATCACTATATATTGTATCATAAGAGTACAAAAAACACAATATATTTTTGCTTTTGCTGAATACATAATTTACATTATGAGCAGTATGCCGACGGAACGGTAAAATGTATTGAAGATGAGATACCCTTTGATGTACCAGATAATTGGGAATGGGTGCGTTTAGGTGCAATTTGTCCTTATGGAGACAATAAAGCAATACCATCAGATTCAATAAGTGAATCGTCATGGATTTTAGATTTAGAAGATATAGAGAAAGATACCGGTTTAATAAAACATTATGCTACAAAAACAGAGCGAAATTCAGTAAGCAATAAGTACGCTTTTACAACTGGTCAGCTTCTTTACAGTAAACTTCGTCCTTATCTTAATAAAGTAGTTATTGCAACAAAAGATGGGTATTGCACCACAGAAATATTACCGTTAATATTTTATGGCAATATCTCTGCCCAATATATGCAAATATTTATGATGTCTCCTACATTTTTAGCGTATGTTAATATGATTTCGTATGGGGTAAAAATGCCACGACTCGGAACATCTGATGGTAAAAATGCACTAATTGCAATTTCACCTATAAATGAACAATTGCGTATTCGAAAACAATTTGATATAATCATTCCACTTTTACGCAAAATAGAGAAACATAGTGATACTTTACATAGCAATATATTAGCAACAAAATCCAAAATACTTGACCTTGCAATCAGAGGCAAACTTATTCCGCAAGACCCGAATGATGAGCCTGCTTCAGTTCTTCTTGAACGCATACGAACCGAAAAAGAAGAACTGATAAAGCAAGGCAAAATCAAGCGTGATAAGAAGGAATCTGTCATCTTCAAAGGTGATGATAACTCTTATTATCAAGATTTGCCTGAGAATTGGAGTGTATGCACACTTGGCGATATATCTGAAATTGTCACGGGAGGCACTCCAAGTAAATCAAATAAAGATTATTACAACGGTTCTTTTCCATTTTTTAAACCCGCAGACTTAGAACAAGGTGTGAACACTATAATATCGTCAGAATATCTATCTGACGAAGGAAAAAATGTTAGTCGTGTAATACCAGAACAATCTACTTTGATTTGTTGTATTGGAACAATAGGAAAATGTGGATTTGTCCGTTGCGAGTGTGCAACAAATCAGCAAATAAACGCAGTAATTCCGTATATTGAGCCTAAATATATGTATTATTTTTGTAATTCCCAATTTTTTATAAATGAGTTGAAAAGAAACGCATCCGCAACAACAGTTGCCATTATTAACAAAAGCAAAACCGCAAAAACCCCATTCCTATTGCCACCCGTTACCGAACAAAAGCGAATTGTAGACGAAATCGAAAAAATATTTGCTACACTTGATGATATTGCGAACCAAGTAGCGTAAATAAAGAACGAAAGAGAGATTATGAAAGATGACAAAAAGAAATACAGATTTTACTTTACCT
>JAUNFB010000057.1 GCA_030525245.1 Erysipelotrichia bacterium | reverse complement strand
TGAAGTGAACCCCAAAGTTTAGACAAAATAAAATATTAAATTGTTTGTGAATGAGTTCGATATTGTATCGGACTCATTCCTTTTAGTTTCATAGAAATTCTTTCGTTGTTGTAATAATCGATATATCTTTTTAATTCATCAATGAAAACGTTAACGCTTTCAAATTCCTCACCATAAAACATCTCAACTTTTAATCTGCCAAAAAAGTTTTCCATAGCACCATTATCCATACAATTCCCTTTTCGTGACATACTTTGAACAATGTTGTGTTCTTGCAGTAATCTTTGATATTCCGAATGCTGATATTGCCAACCTTGGTCAGAATGAAATAAAGGCTTTGCATCAGCAGGAAGCTTCTTAAATAAACCGTCAAGCATTTCTCTGATTTGCCATAGATTTGGACTTAACGAAATGGAATATGATATAATTTCACGATTGTATAAATCCATTACTGGAGATAAATATACTTTATCATCACATACCTTAAATTCATTTACATCTGTTGTTAATTTCTCAAATGGTTTGGTTGCAGTGAATTTTCTGTTAAGCAGATTATCTGCAATCTTACCAACTTCACCTTTATATGAACAATATTTTTTGTTTTTTCGCTGTTTTCCTTTGATGTTAAGTTCATTCATAAGCTTTAATACTGTTTTATGGTTAATTGTATATCCTTTTTGCTTTAACACAGATAAAATTCTGCGATAACCATATCTACCTTTGTTTTGATTGAAAATTTCAAGTATATCATTTTTTACTTCTTTGTATTTATCAATATCTTTTGTTTTTAGATAATAGTAAAAGGTACTTCTTGCAAGTCCTAATACTTTCAGTAAATCTTTAAGCGGATACATCTGCCTTAATTCAGCGATAATTAATGCTTTTTGTCGTTCTTTTGCTCTTCCGCAAGAACTAAGGCACTCAGTTTTTTTAAGTAATCTATCTCCATTCTAAGACGTTGATTTTCTGCTATTAAATCTTCTTCAGCTTTTTTATCAAATTTAGGAAAACGACCTTTTCTCGTTCCACTTGATTTACCAGCTCTGCCTCGTCTCTCTTTCATCAGACCTTCGGCTCCTTCTTCTAAAAATATGCGTTCCCATTTTTTTAGAAATTCGAAACAGTTTTCTTTTAAGTGTGGAAAATACTTTCTCATTGTTTCACGATATCCTAAGTGATGTTCCCGCATATCTATTATAACAGATATTTTAAATTCTGGCGAGTACTTTTTGTTTCTTCTTCCTGTTTTGACCATAAAAATATGCACCTCCAAAAGTGTCCAACTTTTGGGGTGCATATCATTTTATTGCTCTCTTTTAAAATATTGGTTATTATTCTCCCAGTATATATTATACTTCTTTTTATAGAAAAATAAAAATCAGGAAACATAATGTTACCTTTTTATAAAATAAAAACTATTTTTTTGAAAAATACAACTAAATATAATAATATATTTTATAATATTCAAAAAAATGTTGCTATTGATTAACATTTATGATACAATGTTTTTTAGAAAATTTAAGGAGGAAATTTGATTTGATAAGAAAACAAAGGTTAAACAAAGTAGTTTCTTTATTAATTGCTATGGTTATGTGTTGGATTACATCATCAATAACAATAAAAGATATTATGGACGAAATAACAGCTTATGCCACATCCGATTACATTGTTGGTGATGTAAATAATGATAGTCGTATTGATTCTTTTGATGTTGTACTTTTAAGAAAAGCGATTGTTAATTCTGACTCATCATTAAAAATTGAGAGTGCCGATTTAAACGGAGATAATATTATTGATGCCAGAGATTTAAGAGAATTAGAACAATTTGTATTAGGTAACAGAAATAATTTCTCAATTTCAGCAATAAAAGATATAAAAAATAGAGATATTGCTATTGTAACGTCCGATGAACCAATTGAGACATCGTTAACGGCTGAAATGGCACAAAAAGCAGATGAATTAGGTTCTGTACAATCCGTTTATAATTATCTTTATAACAATATGCGTTCTGAATTTTATTACGGTTCACGTAAAGGTGCGATTGGTGCATTTGAACAAGGCGGAGGAAATGACACTGATTTATCCAGCTTGTTAATAGCAATGCTTAGATACCTTGGTTATGATGCGGATTATGTTACATCTGAAGTCGGCTTTACTGAAGAACAGTTATTAAAATTAACAAATACTGATTCTATTGATATTGCTAAATCTATTATGTCAAATTTCAGAAAATGTACAATAAAAACTATAGATAATAAGAAATACTATTTGTATAATTATAAATATGTACAAGTTATTGATTCAGGAAAGACTTATTATCTTGATATATATTTTAAAAAATATATTAATCAATCAACAATGTATGATGACATTGATTCAGCGTATACATTGACAGAAAGTAATATTGATTCTATTATTGACAATTTTGACTTGACTTTGCTGAATAATGAAATGGAAAAATGTTCAGGTTCTGTTGATAAACTTGTAAATAATAAATATGCACTTCGTTCCGACAAAATTGTATCTAAAAATATAACAAAATTATCTGATAATTTGCCATATTACAGTACAAATGCCGTTGTTTCGGATAGTCTTACTGATAATGAATCTGATACTATATCAATCGGATTTAATGCTTCTAAACAAGAAATATTACGTGTTGCAGATATATATAAGAAAAATATTACTATTAGTTATGAAGTTTCAAGTGATTCAAAGGAGCTTGCAGAATGGGTTGATATTGATACAAGTAGCATATTTAATTTACCGTCCAAAGCTATGGGACAATCATTTTCAGTTATCCCTACTTTAAAAGTTGATGGACAGAAAATTCTTTCAGGTTCATCGTTGAAAATAGGCAGTACTCAAACACTTTACATTTCAACTACATCAGGCGGTGTAAAGCGAGATTACACAGAAAAATTAAGTGCTGGTGAAATGTGCAGTATTGTAATTGATACTGGACAAATTTCAGTTAATGAACTGGCAACAGCTTATTCTGATTCGCTAAAAAATACTGAAACCATTAATCAAAAAAATAACTATACCTGTGATATGGAGCTGAACGAAAACTTAAATTCAAAGCTAAATGAAAAAAATGTTTATTCAACAGATTATCTTGGTAGTTTATTACATCTGACAGGTGTTATGTATTTTTCACAATTTGATATTTCTTCTCAGGCATTGGCTGAAAGAAACAATATACATACTGAAAACCATGTCAGATTCGGAATTTTTGGCTTTAAACCAGAAGTTTATACAGGCAGTGTATCAGCAAATGGCAAAGACGGCATACAAAAAGAAGGACAGTACTTTGTTGATATTTTAAGCAATGACGCTAAAAGCATAAGTAAAAATAATGATGCTATAAAATTACAATCATTTAATTTTAATCGTGGTCTTATATCTTCTGAACTTGAAAGTTCAGTACTTAAAGAAGTTTTCAATGTTGAAAGTTTTTCTACCACAACTATATTCCGTCATGCACAAGAAAACAATATACCAATTGTAACTATTTCGTCCGATTCAGAAACTAAGATATCTGATTTGAAGATAAGTAGCAATGATAAGAATAATATTCAGGCAGAACTTGATGCAGGACGAACTGTAATTACAACTCAGTCAAGTGTGAATTTAGGTAGTTGGAGTGGAATAGGTTATATTACTATGTCTCCTGACGGTTCGTATCAGGAATATATGCTGTCCGGTAACTATAAAGGCGGATTTACTTTTGAACTGACAGGATTACTTTATGCATTTAATTTAACATTCGATTTAGTATTTCTTTCTGAGGGTATTTCTTTGCTTATGGAAATGCTTTCTGCTATGTCCGTACTTAGTCTTGGGACTGTTGTTCCTGTATTGTTGGCAGTTGTTTCAATAGAATTTTTGGTATTTGATATTCTTAACCAATCACTTTCATATTATGAGTACGAATTCAAAGATGATATGGAAGCTGGTATGAAAATCTGGACTACTTCAGCAATCAATGCTATTACATTGGCTACAATAGGTGTCGGTAAGGGCATTGGAAAAGTTGCTGAAAGTATGACACAAGCTAAACTATCGGCTAAATTCGGTGAAACTGTTATTAATAATATTAAAAATGTTGGTGGTTTTTCAGTAACTGAAATAAATTCAAAAATTAAACAGTTAAACAAGCTTGGAATGACTCAAACAACTATTGATACTCTCCTTAAAAATCCTAAGTGTATGTTCCTTGGTGATGATATTCTAAAGATCATAGGTGAAACTGGTGGAAGTCAAAGATTACTAGCTGAATTTATATTGAGAAATGGAGACGATGTCACAAAAGGCATAGTAACTCTGTCAAACAAAGAAGGAACGATAGGTATTGTGAATCTGTTTGAAGAATTTTGGAAAACCTCTCAAAAATTAGCGTCATATGGCGTAACAGACTCAAGCATAATCAACAAATTGCAGATTGACTACGTTCTTGCTAAGTCATCGTCGAAAATAATTACTGAACCTCTATCAACATCTCCTATAGCATTGAGAGGTGTTGCTGGTACACCTGATCCTAATGATCCACGTCCTATTAAAAGGCAAAACGAAGCAGCTCAGTTATTTGCCAATAAAGGATTTGATGTGGAGATGCTACCAGATTCTTCAAATGGAAATGGATATGGTTTGCTTAATGACTCATGTCCGGATTATTTGATAAATGGGCAAGCTTTTGACTGCTATTCTCCCAATAAAAACACCTCTGTTCGTAATATATGGTCAACTGTAAAAAGCAAAACAGAATCTCAGGCAGGACGAATCGTTATTAATTTTGATGATTCAAATAAAACATTAACCGAATTAATTAATCAGTTTCACACATGGGATATATCAACTTTAGACGAGCTTTTCGTCGTAAAAAATGGTGAAATCATACGTATTATTCTCAAATGATTGGATGGTGGCATAATGTTTTATATTATTGAATTATTATCTAATGACTTGCAGGAGCTATTTGACTTTGTGATTGATATATTAAGTCAGCATACAACTATATCGAACATAAGAGAAAAAAATGGTAGATGGTCAGCCTCAACGCAGTATTTTCGTTTGAGCATTTATTATGATGATGATCGTAAGATGTTCGATAAAGAAGATTTTGATGTTAATATTAACACGGTCTTATGGTTTGATGTTCTACAAGTAAGTGGATATTCTCAAATAATCATTTCTCTATTAAAATCAATTATAAAAAAATACACTAGTGATATTATTGTATTTAATACAGGATATGATGCTTTATTGGTACGTAAAGAAGATGAAATTACTCTAGGGGAGTCCTATATACCTCTTGTCAAGGATATCGAAAGTAAAATAATGGAGGATACTTCTAAGTGACATACTCCCCCACCTAAAGAGGTGGGGGAGTATGTCACTATGTTCCGACTTAAAGCCTGTAAATAGGGTAGCTAATCCGCTGTAAATAATCAGAATAAGCATAACCCATTGCCATTTTATGCGGAA
>JAUNFB010000023.1:2018-24902 GCA_030525245.1 Erysipelotrichia bacterium | reverse complement strand
TATCATTGATAAGAATTAAATCGTTTCTGCTGACTGTGATATCTATTTGAAAATAGGCGGTAAAATTATAATCACCGTGAATTCCGAAAATGTAACCATCATTTTGCGTATTTATCTTATATTGGGTATAGCGGATTGATTTAATGGTATTAGAATCAACGAATTTATTATTTGTTATGTAGTTAGGTGGAATTAATCCCAGAATGATACTGATACTACCGATTGCTTTAAATATTTTTTTCATGATGCTCCTTTCCATTTGTTTATAATGCAATTGTAAACACAAAAGAAAGGGCTGTCAAAAGATCTGCCCAAAATAAAAAAGCGGCATATTTTTGATTTTATGCCACTTTGTTAAACAGTTTTAAGACCAATATTAGTTTTTTATTCTGCTTGGTTATCTGTATCTGTTACTTCCGGTTTTAGATATGTCGGATAATTCTTTTCCAAATATGATTCGGTTAAAACATCATATACTGTAAAGTTGTGTTGACGGAAGTAATAGGTATCGATTTCATTAGTGAAATTGGTGTCCTTTTTTAATGAGTCAATGAAGTCTTCCTTCAATTGTTCACGATTAGTAACAGTTACTTGGCAGATATAATATCCTTTTTTGTCGTTAGAAGCAATGATTTCAGATAATGACGGACTGTCAACTGTTTGCGCATATTTCAAGACATTATAATCAATAGTGCTGTTTGAATTATACAAAGTCTCTTCTGCTAAATCAGACTTGTCAGAATATTCTTCGGCAACTGTCTCAAATGATTCGCCATTTTTGATAGAAGCTAATGCTTTTTTAGCTTCTTCATAAGCTAATGTACCATCGCTGTCTTCTGTTGTATCAATAGAGATGTAGATAATCTTTGCCTTAAAAGGAGCATATTCCTTATAAATATCATCAATTTTTTCTTCTATATAACGATCAACCAGTATATCGCTTTTAACTGCATAAACAATTTGTTGCAGAAGTTCATCTTCTGTATCAAAACCGTATGATTTCAATACTGCCGATAAATCACCATCCATTTGTTCTCTGATGTCTTCCAATCTTTTATTGGCTTCAACTTTTATTTCATCGGTTGTTTCGACTTCTGTATCTAAAAGATATTTTTCAACTAAATTAATAACCGAAGCACCGCTATCGGCATCCATCATTTCTTTGTATAAATCGGATTTGGTAATTTTAGTATCACCAAATTGGATTAATACGCTGTTGCCGTCAGAAACATTGGCTGTTTTATTTCCACAACCGGTTAAAATTGCGGAAATAACTAAAATAACGATTAATAAATTTATCTTTTTCATGATTAATCCTCACTTCCGATCTTTAATTGCGACATAATATAGTCTTTTACATCTTCATCGGCAAATGTAACATGGGCATTTTCCGCATAATTCCATACAATGATATTGCTTAAATTTTCATTAGAAGTCAAGACTGTCGAAATAAAATTGGCATCACTCTTGTAATCTTCGAATGAGGTAGAATCACATTTGATTAAGAAATAACCGTATTTTTCATTGAAAATCCAATCAGATACTTCACCGCTGTTTAAAGATAATGCTGTATCTAAAAATTCTTTAACTAAAGATGAATTAACATCAACATATCCTAATTTGCCGCCGCTTTCAACTGTTGAAGCATCTTCAGAGTATTTTTTTGCGAAATCAGCAAATGTATCGGCTGTGTATTCTTCGCTGTAAGCTTTTTGGGCAGCAGCTAATCTTTGTAAATCATCATCTGTAGGATTGCTAGGATCGTCCATTTTGATTAAGCAGTAACTGATGACATGCGGTTTGTTGTTGGCGATAAATTCATCGCTAACAAATTCGTCGACATGTTCTTCAATGTATTTTGAATACAGTTTTTCGCCTTTCATTTGGTAGGTTACATAATCTGTGAAATCGTTATAGCCGTAATATTGTTTGGCAATTTGATTTAGGTAACTGATACCATAGCCGTAATAGTTTGTATAATAGCTTACGGTTTGCGAAACAGCACTGTTAATTTGCTCTTTCAATTCATCGGTTGTTTCGACATTGGCGTCAATTACCGCTTTGTAGAAAGAAAGAAATAATTTGTTTTTACCGTAAGTTTTATATAAATCATCATATAAATCATCGGCTGTAATATTATAGTCATCTGCTGAAACGACTACATCTTTGCCGTCAATCTTTTTTGACGGCAGGTTATCTTTATTCTGATCGTAAGCGTAGTAGATAGATATAGCGATAAAAAATACTGCTATTACTGCTACGAACCAGTTCTCTTTAAGAAATTTTTTCATGAAAACCTCCATAACTTTAACCAATTTATTATAGTTTATTTGTTTTATTTATTCAATGCAGGATATATCAAATCGAATTGATAACTTTAAACATTTTTTCGTTGTTCTCTATTGCTTAATCTATTGTTTTCTCAAAATTTATCTCTCTGTGTTATAATACTAAATGGTGTGAGGGAGTGATTTTGTGAGTACATTAAAGGTAAGTAATTTACACGTAAATGTGGAAGATAAAGAAATATTAAAGGGAGTTGATTTGACAGTTAATACCGGTGAAATTCATGCACTTATGGGGCCTAATGGTAATGGAAAAAGCACGCTGCTGATGACAATCATGGGTCATCCTAACTATAAAGTTACCGAAGGGAGCATAACACTTGACGGTAAAGATGTCTTAGCTATGACTGTTGATGAACGGTCTAAGGCAGGATTGTTTTTAGCTTTGCAGTATCCTGCGGAAATAAGCGGAGTTACCAACAGCGATTTTTTGAAGGCTGCGGTAAATGCTCATCGTCAAGAGCCTATTTCTTTATTTAAATTTATTAAAGAATTAGATACAGCGATAGATGATTTAAAATTGAAAAGTGAAATTGCTCATCTTTTTGTTAATGAGTGTTTTTCCGGTGGTGAAAAAAAGCGAAACGAAATAGTTCAAATGAAACTTTTGAAGCCGGCATTTTCTTTGCTTGATGAAATTGATTCCGGATTGGATGTTGATGCCATAAAAATTGTTGCCGATAATATTTTACAGCTTCAACAGAGTTCACCGATGGGAATGATTATTGTTTCTCATTATGAAAGATTCTATGATTTAATTAAGCCGACTTTTGCTCATGTGCTGGTTAACGGTCAGATTATAGCTGACGGAGATGCTGATTTGGTTAAAAAGATTGATACTGATGGCTACGAGTGGTTGTTGAAAGAAAAGAATATCGCTTTACAACAACAACCGACAAAGAGACTTTCTTTAGGCTCTTGTGCAAACAATCCGAAAGGAAAATATAATGAGTAACAATATTATCCATCAGCAGACATTGATCATTTCCAGCGATCAGACTTCTAAAGCCGATTATCATTTTGTGATTGAAAAAAACAGCAGTATCTTGATTAAAATTAATGGCCAAAAACAATTAGAAGTGAATTTTGAAGTTCAGATATGCAACAACAGCAATTTTACTTGTTTATTTGTCAATGATAATGAGAATAAAGTTGTTATCAATGATCATTATGCGATCGGTGCCGACAGTGAAGTACAAATTGCTTATAGTCTGCTAAATAACAGTTATACGGAAAGCAATTCGGTATATGATTTACAGGGTCGCGGTACAAATATTCATGTTCTTTCTGCTTCGATTTCAAGAGTCGAAAAGAAAATAAATCAGATTTGTAATCATCTTAATAGCAATACAACTGCCAATATTGATAATTATGGTGTGGTTTTCGAAAACGGTAGTTGTCAAATGGTTGTTAAAAATATTATTAATAAGGGTAGAAAAGAATGCCGAACTCATCAAACCAGCCGTTTGTTGACTTTTGGGGAAAAAGCAATGGGAAAGATTTTGCCTATGTTATATATCGATGATAATGAAGTCGAGGCATCACATGCCTGCAGTATCGGTCAACCGGATGAACAACAGATCTATTATTTACAAACCAGAGGATTAAGCAGGCAACAAGCAATAAAATTGATCACGATCGGTTATTTGATGCCGATTACAAAGGTTATAGAAAACAAAGATATTAATGATATTTTACAAAAAGAAATTGAGATGAGGGTGATGCATTGATGATGGATATTGAAAAGATAAGAAAAGATTTTCCCATGCTGCAAAGCGACATCATATATTTGGATAACGGTGCAACTACATTTAAACCGCAAGCAGTAATTGAAACTATGGATAGTTATTATCGTCAATACACAGCAAACGCTCATCGCGGTGATTACAAATTAGCTTTGCATGTTGATCAGGCATATGAAAATGTTCGCAATATTGTCGCTGAATTTATTAATTGCGATAAAGACGAAGTTGTATTTACATCCGGAGCTACAGAGGGATTAAATATGATTGCTCAAGGATATTGTCGTCGGCATCTCCATAAAGGCGATGTGATAATTTCCACATATGCCGAACATGCTTCCAATATTTTGCCATATTATCGTTTGAAAGAAGAGATCGGTGTGGAAATAGTATATGTGCCGTTTGATAAAGATGGCCGTATTACAGTAGATAATTTTCGCTCGGTGATGAATGAAAAAGTTAAATTTATCGCTATTAATTGCGTAAGCAATGTCTTAGGATATATTAATCCTATAAAGGAAATATGTGCAATTGCTCATCAATATGGTGCATTGGTTGCTGTTGATGGGGCGCAATCGGTTCCGCATATCAAGACTGATGTAAAAGAGTTGGATTGTGATTTTTTGGCTTTCTCGGCTCATAAACTATGCGGTCCTACGGGAGTTGGCGTGTTATATGGTAAGAAAAAATTATTGGAAGAAACCGAACCGCTACTACTCGGTGGCGGATCCAATGCTCGTTTTAACAGTTGCGGTGAAGTTTTATTGAAAGATGTTCCGTATAAATTTGAAGCGGGAACCCAGCCGATCGGTGAAGTTATTGCGATGGGTGAAGCAATTTGCTATTTAATGAATATCGGCATGGATAACATTACAAACTATGAACACCAATTAAGAGATCATTTGATCGGTTCTTTAAAACAGTTGAACAATTTAAATTTGTATAACCCTAATACAGATACAGGTATAGTAACTTTTAATGTTAAAGGAATATTTGCTCAAGATGTTGCTTCATATTTAGGCAATAAAAACATCTGCTTACGCAGCGGTAACCATTGCGCTAAGATCTTAGTTGATTTTTTGCATACACCGGCAACTTTACGCTGTTCTCTGTATTTCTATAATACGATGGAAGAAATTGATAAATTGGTTAAAGAACTGCAAGATATTACTATTGAAAAATGTATCGATGTAATTTTATAAGGAGGAATTTTTATGAGTAATCCGATTAAAGATGATCCGAATCTAAAGAGAGAAGTAATTATGGATCACTATGAATATCCCCGCAATCATCATCTGCACCAATCTGATCGCTACATAGAAGCCCATATGGCTTCCGATAGCTGTATCGATGATATTCATGTACAGGCATTAATTGAAAACGGAATTATTAAAGATGTCGCTTTCGATGGTGTTGCATGTACTATATCTACAGCTTCCACATCTATTATGAGTGAATTGGTTAAAGGCAAGACAATTGAACAGGCCAAAGAAATAATTCGTAATTATTATGCGATGATAGATCAAAAAGATTATGATGAGAATATGTTGGAAGAAGCTGTGGTTTTTGATACGGTAGGCAAGCAAGCCAATAGAATAAAATGTGCTACTATCGGTTGGCACGGTTTAGAAAAATTAATCGAAGAAAGTGAAAAGAAAGATGAATAAAAATCAAGAAATATTTCAAACTCAAGATGAATACAAATACGGATTTAAAGATAAAGATACTTCGATTTATAATACCGGAAAGGGTCTGACCAGAGATACTGTCATCGCAATCAGTAGAATCAAACAGGAACCGCAATGGGTTTTGGATTTTCGTTTAAAAGCATTTGAGGCTTTTGAAAAGATGGAAATACCGCAATGGGGACCTGATTTAAGCTTTATTAATTTTGATGATTATACTTATTATATTCGCAATACTGATAAAAAGAGTTCCGATTGGGATGAAGTTCCGGAAACAATCAAAGAAACATTTAATAAGTTGGGTATACCGGAGAGTGAACATAAATTTTTGGCCGGTGTATCTACACAATACGAATCGGAAGTTGTTTATCATAATATGCTGAGTGAAGTACAGGATAAGGGAGTTATTTTCCTGGATACGGATAGTGCCATTAAATATTGCCCGGAAATTGTCCGCGAATATTTAGGTAAAATTGTTCCTTATACAGACAATAAATTTGCGGCTTTAAACAGCTGCGTCTTTTCCGGAGGCAGTTTTATATATGTGCCGGCAAATGTTACTTTAGATAAACCGCTACAATCATATTTCCGCATCAATTCGGAAAGAATGGGGCAATTTGAAAGGACTTTGATTATTGTTGAAGAAGGAGCTAACTTACATTATGTTGAAGGATGTACGGCACCGATTTATCAAAAGGATTCTTTACATGCGGCAGTTGTAGAAATATATGTTCATAAAAATGCTAAATGCCGTTATTCCACAGTGCAAAATTGGTCGACAAATATCTTAAATTTGACAACCAAAAGAGCTAAAGTATATGAAAACGGGCTTATGGAATGGATTGACGGAAATATCGGTTCGCAATTAACGATGAAATATCCGGCATGTATTTTAGCTGAACCGTATGCCAAAGGGATGACCGTAACAATTGCGGTTGCCGGAAAAAATCAAATTCAGGATACCGGAGCCAGAATGGTGCATTTAGCTCCGCATACTTCCAGCAGTATTATTTCCAAATCAATTGCTCGCAATGGCGGAGAAGCAAATTATCGCGGATGGACATATCAAGGTGTCAATGCCGTTAATTCCAAGACAAAAATTGAATGCGATACATTAATTATCGATGATTTATCAAAATCGGATACAATCCCGCAAAATGTGGTCAATAACAATAATTCTGTTTTGGAACATGAAGCCACGGTATCAAAGATTTCCGATGAACAATTATTTTACTTGATGAGCAGAGGTTTAACGCAACAACAAGCAACGCAAATGATTGTCATGGGCTTTTTAGAACCGTTTACCAAAGAATTACCGGTAGAATATGCGGTTGAATTAAGTCAATTGTTGAAAGTTGATATGGCCGGAGCAGTAGGTTAAACTATTGCGGAACTAAGGCCGTTAGAAAGAAGGAAAAATGAAATTAGCTGAGGCATTGCAGGCAAGAGCGGATTTAAATCGCCAAATTGAACAATTAAAAGGACGCATTTACGATAATGCTCTTGTTCAGGAAGGTGAAAGTCCAAACGAAGATCCTGATGAATTAATTAAAGAACTTAATAAGAATGTTAGCACTTTGGAAAATTTAATCATAAGAATCAATATGACTAATTGCCAAAGTGATGTTGACGGGGCATCATTAACTGAACTTATTGCGCAAAGAGATTGCATAAATATCAAAATAGATATGTATAAAACTTTGGTTAGCACAGCAAGTTCTAATACCAGAAGAGCAACTAAAACGGAAATTAAAATTCTTTCTACCGTGAATGTGAAAGAATTACAGAAAAAAATTGATAGACTTTCCAAAGAAATGCGTTTGATTGATAACAAAATTCAACAAGCCAATTGGAATATTGAACTGATTTAATTATTTACAGTGTTAAGCAGTTAATTGGGGTGTGATCTCTTGAAGTCGAGAACGGAACTTCACAAAAATCAAGCACGGTATGAGCATATAGGGCTATGCTTAGCAAGTTCGATTCTTGCATTGTATTGTTATGCCCAGGACAAGTTACGCTTGTATATTGTATAGATTAATGTTATTACCGAACACCGATTAATTGCCAGGGTGGGAAAGGGGAATATAAATATGTTTGAAAATATTAAAGTCATTGTAGCCGATATTGACGGGACGTTGGCTCGTCAATCGCATCAACCGAGTGAATATACCTTACGCATGATTGATGAAGTCAGGGAAAAAGGGTATCTTTTCGGTTTGGCCAGCGGAAGGACATTGGATGATGTCATTGAATACTACAAACTCTGGAATTTAAAGGAACAATTTGATTTTATTATTGCTTGGAACGGGTGTGAACTTTGGGATAATCTGACTCAAATAAAATATGAATACAATAAAATCGCTAAACAGGATTTGAAAGAAATATGTCAATTGATGAGTAAATTCGATTGTACGGTAAGCATGTATTTGCCGCAAGTGTATTTGACGACGGAAAAAAATGCACGCACATTGTTATCGGCAGGAAAAAGTCAAAGAAAACTAATCGTTGCGGAAAGTATGGAAGATTTTTATCGCCAAGATAATTTTGGAATTATGTTTCGTTTTGACAGATCATTGATGAACGATGTGGAAAAATACTTATCTCAGTATTCCGACAGAAACTATAATTCTTTTAAAACTCAACCCGACTTGATGGAATTTTCCCATAAAGAAGCCAATAAGGCTTACGCTTTGAAACAATTTTGTCTGATGCATGATATTCCTTTGCAACAGTGCTTAGCATTTGGCGATACAACCAATGATAATGAATTATTGAAATGTTGTTATGGTGTTTGTTTATTGAATGGTACGGAGGACACTAAAAAATGTGCTCAAGCCATTACCGATTTGGATAATGAGCACGATGGTTGTGCCCATTATATTAAGAAGTATTTGCTTAATTCGAATCAGTAGTTCTTTCCTTGCCAATAATTATTTTTAACCATTTGTTTGTCAATGTCATTAATAACATTGACTTTTTTTAAGGTCCAATCCGGTGCTAAAAGTACATTTTTAAGGCTGTCACCCGTTAATCTTTCGATAATTATATTTGGGTTCAGATAGGTTAATTGTTTGGCTATTAAGGATGTATATTCTTCTTGTGAAAGTAACGGAAAACATTCTTTTTGATAAATAGAGGCTAACGGAGTATGCTTGCAAACATGAAGCATATGAAATTTTATTGCTTCAATCGGCAAATGTCCAACCTCTTTGGCACTTTCTAACATCATATCCGTTGTTTCGGTATACCAACCGTTAATTAAATGTACGCTGACAAAAATTTTTGTATTTTTCAGTAAATCGATAATTTTCAAAAAGTCGGCGTAGTTATGCCCGCGATTCATTTCGGATAGGGTTTGATCGTGAATTGATTGCAAACCCAGTTCTAACCAAATAGGTTTGATTGAGGTTAGGGAATTTAACCAAGTTATTTTTTCTAAGTCTAAACAATCGGGTCTAGTCGCAATAACTATACCGCTGATTTCTTTGCTGTCTATAAAAGGCTGATAAAATTTTTTCAAAAAAGATATATCGTTGTGTGTATTGGAATAGGATTGAAAGTAAGCGTAAAATACTGTGTTCGGCCATTTTTTAATAAATATTTGTTTCCTTTGTTGATATTGCTCTAAAAGATCTTTACTGCTGATATCGGGAAAGGCATTGGAACCGCCATAACAAAAAAGACATCCTTGATTAGAAATGGTGCCATCACGGTTGGGGCAATTAAACGGACCGTCTAAAGGTATTTTAGCGATCTTTTTGCCGTAGGTGCGTTTACTGTAACAGTCGAAGGTGTAATATCGTTTATTATCTAAGGATTTAAGAAACGGATTGTTAAATCTGTTTAACAATTTATCAATATTAAATAATATTTCTTTCTCTTTTATGCTATTCATTGCCTGTTGGTAATTTAATAAAGCATAGTCTTGATAATTATCGGTGAAATAAAGCGGGCAGTAGTTAATATTGTCATATAAATAGGAACAATTATCGATAAAAAAAGACTTGTTTGATATTTTACTTAATATGATTGTGTGGTTCTTAACCAAGTAATAATGTTTATTATCTATAATAACGTAACCTATATATAAAGTATTTTCCATACTTTTTATTTTATCATAGATTGATAACTATCGGTAATTTTTTTTAGGCTATTGTTGACATCGCTTACAACAGGGACTACAATGATAGTGTAAACTTTTTATAAGCAATAAGGAGGAAATATGAAAAAGTTACTCACAGTTTTATTAGCTGTTATGATGGTTTTATCTTTAACAGCATGTGGAAAAGAAGAAGAACAACATTTAGTTATCTATTCTCCAAATTCAGACAAATTAATTGAAGTTGCTGAAAAATTCGGTGAAGAAACAGGTATTCAAGTTGATGTTGTTTCATTAGGAACAGGCGAATGCTTGGAAAGAATCGTTGCTGAAAAGGAAAATCCTCAAGCTGACGTTTTATATGGTGGTGTAAACTATGCTAACGCATTTAAATATGCTGATTATTTTGAACAATATACTGCTGCCGGTGATGATAAATTACCTGAAGCATACCAAAATACTAATGGCGTAGCAACTCACTATTGCCTTGATGGTTCTGCTGCATTGTTAATTAATACTGAATTGTTAAGCGGTTTAGGAATCAATCCTGAAGATTTCAAGGGATATGCTGATTTGTTAAGACCTGAATTAAAAGGTAAGATTGCTATGGGTGATCCGGCTGCTTCAAGTTCTGCTTGGGCTGAATTAACAAACATGTTATTAGTTATGGGAAATGAACCATACGATGCTGCTGCTTGGGATTGGGTAAAACAATTCATCGGTCAATTAAACGGTATCTTATCTTCATCTTCAGCTATTTACAAGGGTGTAGTAAACGGCGAATATGTTGTCGGTGTTTCTTATGAAGATCCTTGCGTAAGCTTGTTAGTTGATGGTGCTACAAATGTTAAGATCGTTTATCCTGAAGAAGGTGCAGTTTGGTTACCAGCAGGTGCTGCTGTTATCAAGAACGCTCCTAATATGGAAAACGCTAAGAAATTCTTAGATTGGTTAATTTCTGATGCAGGACAAAATGCTATTGCTGAAACAACTGCTCGTCCGGTTAATACAAATATCGTTAATACCGCAAAAGAAATGACTCCATTCTCAGAAATCAATATCGCATATGAAGATATGAAATTATGCGGTGATAACAAGACTGCTTGGCAGACTAAATGGACAGAACTTTATAACGAAGCTCATCCGGAATAAAGTTATATATTCAATCTACACCGATATTCATTATCGGGGAAAAAATAATATTTGAGAGGTTAGAATTATGAGTGTTAGTATTAATATAAAACACGCTGTTAAAAAATATGGCGATAATACAATAATTCCTGACTTATCACTAAAAATCAAGGAGGGTGAGTTTTTCACCCTTCTTGGTCCATCTGGATGTGGTAAGACAACATTATTGAGAATGATTGCCGGTTTTAACTCTATTGAGGGCGGAGATTTTTATTTTAATGATAAAAGAATTAATGATATGGATCCGGCAAAGCGTAACATAGGAATGGTATTCCAAAATTATGCTATTTTTCCTAATATGACCGTTGAAAAAAACGTGGCATTTGGTTTAAAAAACCGCAAATTACCTAAAGAAGAAATCAAACAAAAGACTGATCAATTCTTAAAATTGATGAAGATAGAAGAGTATCGCGACAGAATGCCGGAAAGATTGTCAGGCGGACAACAGCAACGTGTAGCTTTAGCAAGAGCATTGGCTATAACTCCGGATGTACTTTTAATGGATGAACCGTTAAGTAATTTAGATGCAAAATTAAGAGTAGAAATGCGTACAATCATCAAGGAAATTCAAAATAAAGTAGGCATTACAACAGTTTATGTAACTCATGACCAAGAAGAAGCTATGGCAGTTAGTGACCGCATAGCAGTTATGAGTCAAGGTGTTATCCAACAGATTGGTACACCGAAAGTATTATATCAGCGTCCGAGCAATTTGTTTGTGGCAACATTTATCGGCAGAACAAATGTAATCAATGCTGAATTAAAAGTCAGAGATGGTAAAACATATTTGCATTTGCCATCTGATCACGAAGTTGAAATTAACAATATTTTACCGGAAGAGGCATACGAACGAAAAGTTATTGCTTCTATTCGCCCGGAAGAATTAATTGTTGATGTTAATAATACAAACGGCATAAAAGCAACAATTGATGATGCTGTATTCTTAGGTTTAAATACACACTATTTTGTTCATATGGATGATGGAATAAAGGCTGAAATTGTTCAGGAATCGAAAATAGACAGCATTATCGAAAAGGGCACAGAAATTTATTTACAGGTTAAGAAAGAAAAAATAAATATTTTCGATGAAAAAGGTGACCATAATCTTTTAATCGGAGTTATAAATGATCGCGATCAATATAACGGAGATTAGTTATGAAAAAAGATAAAAAGATTGATGTTTGGAAAATAATATCAATATTGGTTTTAATTGCCTATATTATCTTCCTTTTATGGCCTTTGATTAAACTGTTTTATTCTGCATTCTATAGTAATGGTAAATTTACAATTGAACAGTTTGTTAACTTTTTTTCTAAGAAATATTATCGTAAGTCGATTACAAATTCTTTGAAAGTAAGCTCTCTGGCTACACTTATCACATTGATAATCGGTGTTCCGTTAGCATATTTTTATCAAATGTATGAAATTAAAGGTAAAAGCTTGTTGCAAATAATTGTAATACTATGCAGTATGTCTGCCCCTTTCATCGGAGCATATTCTTGGATTATGCTTTTAGGCAGAAATGGTATTATTACCGCCTTTATTAAAAAAATGACAGGATTTGTTATGCCGAACATTTACGGATTTAATGGTATTCTGTTGGTATTATCTTTACAATTATTCCCATTGGTATTTTTGTATGTTTCCGGTGCTTTGAAGAATATTGATAATTCTTTATTGGAAGCCAGTGAAAATATGGGCTGTAACGGAGTAAAAAGATTTTTTAAGGTTGTAATACCTTTGTGTATTCCGACAATCATTGCGGCTACATTATTGGTATTCATGAGAGCATTTGCCGACTTCGGAACACCTTTATTGATTGGTGAAGGTTATCAAACATTTCCTACGGTTATTTATAATTCGTATTTTGCCGAGACCGGCTCCGATCACAATTTCGGTGCAGCCGTATCTGTTATCGGTATTGCGATTACCGCAATTATTTTCTTGATTCAGCGCTGGATTAACAGCAAGTTTACTTTCACGATGAATGCGATGCATTCTATTGAAAGAAAACCATTGCATGGTATCAAGAGTGTTCTGATAAATTTATATTGTTGGATTGTTGTAGCACTAGCATTTTTACCGCAAGTATATGTAATATATACATCATTCTTGAAGACAAGCGGTAAACTGTTTATGAAGGGTTTCTCTTTGGAAAGTTATCGTTTTGCTTTCACGCATTTAAAAAGAGCAATTCCTAATACCTTCTTAATAGGTTTGTTAGCTTTGGCTATTGTTATTGTTTTGGCAATCTTGATTGCTTACTTGGTAGTTAGAAGAAGCAATACATTGAACAAGCTCATTGATACTTTATCAATGGTACCGTATATTATTCCGGGTTCGGTTGTCGGTATAGCCTTGGTAATGGCTTTCTCTTCTAAACCATTGATTTTGACCGGAACGGTGGCAATTATGATTATTGCTTTGGTAATTAGACGTATACCATATACAATCAGATCTTCGACAGCTACATTACAACAAATTCCATTGTCTGTTGAAGAAGCAGCTATATCATTAGGATCAAGCAAGTTAAAAGCTTTCTTTACGATAACCGTACCGATGATGGCTAACGGTATATTGTCGGGTGCGATTATGTCTTGGGTTACAATTATTACCGAACTTTCTACGGCGATAATCTTATATAACTTAAAGACAGTAACCTTAACCATCGCTGTATATACCTATGTCAGCCGTGGTAATTATGGTATTGCGGCAGCATATGCCACTATATTGACAGTTTCGACAATTGTTTCGTTACTGGCGTACATGAAGATTTCTAAAACCGATGAAATTTCATTCTAAAAAGTTGTGCTTAATGCATGACTTTTTTTATATAAAAAATTAGCACTTTATGCTTGACAGTGCTAAAGCGTTGTTATATACTATTAGCAATGGTAGAAAAAGAGTGCCAAAAGGAGGTAGATGAAAGTGCTGAGTAAAAGACAGGAATTGATTCTGAAAGCAATAGTTGAAGAATTTGTCAATACTGCTGAACCAATCGGTTCAAAGACTTTGGTTGAAGCCTATGGATTAAATTACTCAAGTGCTACCATTAGAAATGAAATGAACTATTTGGAAAATGCCGGTTATTTGGAGAAAACACATACATCCAGCGGTCGGATACCTTCTACAAACGGTTATCGTTATTATGTAGAAAATTTGTTACAAACAGAGTTGCAAGAAGATGAAAAAAATCAATTGCAAACAATGTTTGATGCCAATTTACCTCTGGAAGATGTTATTCAAAAAAGTTGCGACATTTTATCCAATATGACTAACTTGACTTCATTAGTTTTAGGACCGGATGCCAATAAACAGTGTTTGGCTCATATACGATTATTCCCGTTAGATGAGAAGAATGCTGTTGCGATATTCATTACCGATCAAGGTCATACAGAAAATAAGACATTCCATTTCTCGGAAAACATTTCTGTGGATGATATTAAGAACTGTACTGATATCCTGAATGATCGCTTGGTAGGAACGCCTATTGATCAGGTTTTGGATAAGCTTAATGAAATTAAGCCGATTATTGCTCATTCCGTTAAACGCAGTGAAGCTTTATTCAATGCGTTTGTTCGAGCATTTGTTAAATTTGCCAGTGACAATATTTATTGTTCCGGCAAGAGCAATATGTTATACCAACCAGAATTCAGTGATATCGAGAAATTAAAATCATTGATGAAAATGTTGGAAAATTCCAAGATTTGGCGGCATATCGGAAACAGTGCAAGTGTAAAGGTACGCAGTGCCGATGAAAAGAATGAAATGATTTGGGTAAATGACATGGCAATTGTCTCTTCCAAATTCTCAATCGGAAATGAAGAGGGAAAATTGATGGTTGTTGGTCCAAGCCGTATGAATTATAACAAAATAGTTAGTATCTTGGACTTTGCGACAGCATTTATTGAAAATCAATATAAAAAGAAATGAGTGTGAGTATGAGTAAAGAAAAGAAAAACAAAGAAGAAAAGAAAACAGTTTCCGAAGTTGAAACAACTGAAGAAAATAATGTTGAAGAAACTAAGAAAGATGAAAAAAGTGAACCAACTGCTGAGGAAGTACTTCAAAAGCAGATTGAAGATCTTCAAAAAGAATTGGCTATTGCCAAAAATGCTTATTATAAGGCTTATGCCGATACCGAAAATCTGAAAAAAAGATTATACAGTGATGCGGAAAAAGCCGATAAATATCGCATTCAAACATTTGCGACCGATATACTACCGGCTTTGGATGCTTTGCAAATTGCCTTAGCCGGTAAAGATATAAACGATCCTTTTGTTAAAGGTGTGAAGTTGACATATGATCAAATCATTCACGCTTTGGCAAAGGAGGGTGTAAGTCCTATCGACTGTTTAAACAAACCGTTTGATGCAAATTATCAGCATGCTATTATGACTGAAAAAGTAGAAGGAACCGAGCCGAATATGGTAGTTGAGGTTTTACAAACGGGTTATATGTTGAAGGATAGATTATTGAGAGCTGCTTTAGTAAAAGTCAGCGAATAAGGAGGAAGATAAATTATGAGTAAAATTATTGGTATTGATTTAGGTACAACAAATTCATGTGCTGCCGTATATGAACACGGTGAAGCAGTAGTAATAACAAATCCGGAAGGTAACAGAACTACACCATCGGTAGTTGCTTTCAAAAATGGTGAAAAGATTGTCGGTGATGCTGCTAAACGTCAAGTAGTTACTAACAAGAATTCTGTTATTTCCATTAAGCGTAAAATGGGAACTAATGAAAAAATCGAACTTGAAGGAAAATATTATACACCGCAAGAAATTTCTGCAATGATTTTAGGCTATATCAAGAGTTATGCTGAAGCATACTTAGGTGAAAAAGTCGATAAAGCAGTAATAACTGTACCGGCATATTTCAACGATGCTCAGCGTCAGGCAACTAAGGATGCTGGTAAAATTGCCGGTTTGGAAGTTGAAAGAATTATTAACGAACCTACTGCAGCAGCGTTGGCTTTCGGTATTGATAAAAAAGATGTAGAACAAAAAGTCTTGGTTTATGACTTAGGCGGTGGTACATTCGATGTATCTATTCTGCAATTAGCTGACGGTACTTTTGAGGTATTGGCTACAGCCGGTAATAACCATCTTGGCGGCGATGATATTGATAATATTATCGTTGATTGGATTTGCGATAATTTCCAAAAAGAGCATGGAATTAATTTGAAAAATGATAAGATGGCATTGCAGAGAATTAAGGAAACTGCTGAAAAAGCAAAGAAAGACTTATCTTCTATGAAGGAAGTACAAATTTCTATTCCGTTCATTTCTGCCGGCCCGGATGGTCCGTTACATATTGAAATGAGTTTGACAAGAGCAAGATTCGAAGATATGATTAAGGGCATTATTGATGCCACTGTCGGACCGGTTAGACAAGCATTAAGTGATGCCGGTTTGACTAAAAACGATATTGATCAAGTCTTGTTGGTAGGCGGTTCAACTCGTATTCCGGCAGTTCAAGAATCTGTCAGAAGAGAATTGGGTAAGGAACCTAACAAGAGTGTTAACCCTGATGAAGTAGTTGCAATGGGTGCTGCAATTCAAGGTGCGATTATCAACCCTGATTCAGATGATAAACCTAGTGATATCTTGTTACTCGATGTTACACCTCTGTCATTAGGTATTGAAACATTGGGCGGTGTTATGACTAAACTTATTGATCGTAATACAACAATTCCGACCAGTAAATCACAAGTATTCTCTACCGCAGTAGATAATCAGCCGGCAGTAGATATTAATGTATTACAAGGTGAAAGACCGATGGCTAAGGATAATAAATCTTTAGGTATGTTCAAACTTGATGGTATTGCTCCGGCAAGAAGAGGTGTTCCACAAATTGAAGTTACATTTGATATCGATGTTAATGGTATTGTTCACGTAAGTGCTAAAGATAAAGGTACAGGCAAGGAACAATCAATTACCATTACTAATTCAAGCGGATTGAGTGATGAAGAAATTGACAGAATGGTTAAAGAAGCAGAAATGCATAAAGCCGAAGATGATAAACGTAAAGAGGAAATTGAATTGAAGAATAAAGCTGAAGGATTTATTATTCAAATTGAAGATACTCTGAAGGAAAACGGCGACAAAATTGATGCTAATCAAAAGGCTGAAGTTGAAAAATTAAAAGATGAATTACAACAGGCATTAAATAACAACGATTATGCCACTTTGAAGACAAAACTTGATGCTTTGGAACAGGCTGCTCAACAGATGGGACAAGCTATGTATCAGCAACAAGCAAATAACGGCACATCACAATCATATAATGATAATAACGGTAACGGTAATAATGATTATATGGATGCCGATTTTAAAGAAAAGAATTAATTTATAAATCAAATCCTAATGACCGGACAATCCGGTCATTAGGTGTAATATGAGAAGGGATTTTTATGGCAAACCAAAGAAGAGATTATTATGAGATTTTAGGATTAACCAAAGATGCCTCGGCTGATGATATAAAGAAGGCATATCGTACTTTGGCAAAAAAATATCACCCGGATTTAAACAAGGCACCTGATGCAGCTGAAAAATTTAAGGAAGTACAGGAAGCATATGAAGTGCTGAATGATCCAAGTAAGAAAAGCATGTATGATCAATATGGTTTTGCCGGATTGGATCAACAAGGTGGACCGGGATTTGATTTCAGTAGGTCCGGATTTGAGGATTTAAATGATATATTCAGTTCCTTTTTTACTGATGGATTCCAGCGCAGTTCTTCATCGCGTAACACTAACGGACCGCGTAAGGGTCAAGACAAATATATGGAATTGTATATTGATTTTATGGACTCTATTAACGGGATGAAAAAAGTTCTTAACTTGGAAGTTGAAGAACAGTGTTCCCAATGTTTGGGCAGTGGTGCTAGAAGCAGTTCAGACATTAAAGTTTGTCCTACTTGTAATGGACGCGGTCGAGTTGTAAGACAGAGACAGACCATGTTTGGAATAATGCAGTCGGAGGAAGTTTGTCCGGATTGCCAAGGAAGCGGCAAACGAATTGAGAAGGTTTGTCCGAAATGTCGAGGAAAAGGTTTTACCAAGAAGAAGATTGAAGTAGAAGTTAATATTCCTGCCGGCATACAAAGCGGTCAGCAGTTGCGTATAGCCGGTAAAGGTGATAGAGGATACAACGGTGGACCTAATGGTGATTTGTATATTGAAATAATTGTTAAGAGTAGTCCGTTATTTGTCAGAGAAGGTAATGATATTTTGATTACTGTACCTATTTCTGCAATTGATGCTACTTTAGGATGCAAAATAGATGTTCCGACGGTATATGGAGATGTCGAGTTGACTGTTCCGAGCGGAACACAACCTAATCAAAAATTCCGTTTAAGAGGAAAAGGTGTAAAAGATATCCGTAATAACAGTTATGGAGATGAATATGTCGTTGTTGATGTTAAAATTCCGACTTCAATTAATCGCGAAGAAAAAGAATTATATACAAAGTTAAAAGAAATCGAGACCGGTTCAAAGAAATCGGTATTTGAAAAATTTAGGAAGACATTTAAGTAACATTTTGTTACTTTTCTTCCCAAATGTAATTAGCACTCTTTGTATTAGAGTGATAAGAAGGAGGCTTATATGGATTTTAATAGTTTTTCAACAAAATTACAGGACTTGTTGATGAAAGCAAATCAATTGGCAAGTCAGTTACATAATAGTGAAATTACTACTGTTCATATGTTCTATGAAATATTTTCTGATGATACTATTGACGGTTTATTAAAAAGAATCGGTATTAATAAGGATGAATGTTTCAAAATTGCGGAAAGCAGATTAAATAATATAGCAACGGTAGATTATATTCCACAACCTGTATTTAATCGTAAAGTTAATGATTCCTTTATTGAAGCGTTGAATTGGGCTAAAAAACACGATGAAACGATATTAACTGTAGCGACAGTATTTATTCATCTGTTATTTAACGATTCTCCTATTTCTAATGAAATAGTGAAAAAATATCATTTAAATAAAAATGAAGTAATCCAACAAGAATTGGACAGAAGAGGGGGTAAAAAGATGAACGAAGCAAATAGTGAAAACAACTTGGAAGCATTGGAAAAATATGGACACGATTTAGTGCAAGATGTAAAAGACGGAAAAGTTGATCCGGTAATCGGCAGAGATGAAGAAATTCGAAGAGTTATCGAAATATTATCTCGTAAGACTAAAAATAATCCGGTGCTCATCGGTGAGCCGGGAGTCGGTAAAACAGCAGTTGTTGAGGGTTTGGCTTGGAGAATTTACAAGCAAGATGTACCTTTAAATTTAAAAAATAAACGTTTAATTGAATTGGATATGGGGGCTTTAATCGCCGGAGCAAAATATCGTGGTGAATTTGAAGAGAGACTAAAGGCAATTCTGAGTGAAATAAAAGAGGCTAACGGCGATATTATATTATTTATTGATGAAATTCATAATCTTGTTGGTGCCGGTAAAACTGAAGGCAGTATGGATGCCGCTAATCTGTTAAAACCGATGTTAGCAAGAGGTGAATTGAGATGTATCGGTGCAACAACTTTTAATGAATATCGTAAATATTTTGAAAGTGATAAAGCATTGGAGAGAAGATTTCAAAAAGTAACCGTTGATGAACCATCGGTTGAAGATACAATTTCCATCTTAAGAGGTTTGAAAGACAGATTTGAAGCTCATCACGGTGTTCAGATACTGGATGAAGCTATTATTGCGGCTGCTACATTATCTAATAGGTATATAACCGATAGATTCTTACCGGATAAAGCTATTGATTTAATTGATGAAGCCTGTGCTTCTATTCGTGTGGAGATGGATTCATTGCCATATGAACTTGATGAATTAAATCGTAAGATAATGCAGTTGGAAATTGAAGAAAAAGCTTTACAAAAAGAAGATGATGAGAAGACAGTCGAAAGATTGCAGCAAATTCGTCGAGAGATTGTGGATTTAAAGCAAAAACGAACAGAGGTTCATTCTAAGTGGCAAGATGAGAAAGATCAACTTGATGCTAATAAGAAGAACCGTGAATTATTGGAAAAAGCAAAGTTGGAATTGGAAGAAGCTCAAAATAATGCTAATTATGAAGAAGCCGCTCGTCTGCAATATGAGACAATTCCTAACTTGGAAAAGAAAATCCGCGAAGCTAAAAATCAGATTAAAAAAGATAATTTGATTCAAGAGACTGTTGATGAAGAATTGATCGCTAAAATTGTTTCTCGTTGGACAGGCATTGAAATCAGTAAATTAATGGCCACAGATCGTCAGAAGATTTTGGGATTAAAAGACAAATTATCTCAAAGAGTTATCGGACAAGATCAAGCTATTCAATTGGTATCTAATGCGGTAATTAGAAGCAAAGCTCAAATTCAAGACGGTAATCGTCCGATTGGTTCATTCTTGTTCTTAGGACCTACCGGTGTCGGTAAAACGGAAGTAGCAAAAGCATTAGCTGAACAATTATTTGATGATGAGAATAAAATAGTTCGTATAGACATGAGTGAATATATGGAAAAATTCAGCGTTTCTCGTTTAATCGGTGCTCCTCCTGGATATGTCGGCTATGATGAAGGTGGTCAATTGACAGAAGCAGTCAGAAGAAAACCATATTCTATTGTTTTACTTGATGAAATTGAAAAAGCTCATCCTGATGTATTTAATATTTTATTGCAGATACTGGATGATGGTCGTATTACCGACAGCAAGGGTGTAACAGTTGACTTTAAAAATACAATCATCATCATGACAAGTAATTTGGGTTCACAATATGCATTCGAAAAAGATCCGGTTAAAAAGGAACAAGAATATAATCGTATAGTCAAAGAAACTTTTAAACCGGAATTTGTAAACCGTATTGATGATATTATCATTTTTAACCCATTAAATAATGAAATGCTTGGTGGTATTGTAGACAAATTTATTGGCTTGTTGGCTAAGAGATTAGCAGAAAGAAATATTAAGTTAGAGATTACAGCTGCTGCAAAACAAGCGGTTATTGATCAGGGTAGCGATGTTGTATATGGGGCAAGACCGTTAAAGAGATTTATACAACAAAATATTGAAACATTAGTTGCTTATAAAATCATTGAGGATGCAATCGATGAAGATGCAACATTGTTGGTAGATTATCGCAACAACAAGTTTGTTGTTGACAAAAAGTAAAGGAGAAGTTGCTTAAAAGCAACTTCTCACTTTTCAGTTAAGTGGGTGGAATTATGAATGTAAAAGTAAGTATTATTGTCCCGGTATATAATTGTGAAAAAAGTATTGAACGCTGTATTAAATCGATTATTAATCAAACTTATGACAATATTGAAATAATAATTGTTGATGATGGCAGTAAAGATAACAGTGCTATTATTTGTGATGAATTAGCAAAAAATGATTTGAGAATTAAAGTTGTTCATCAACAGAATAAAGGCGTATCAGCAGCTCGCAATAATGCGATTAGCATATCTACAGGGCAGTATCTGCAATTTGTTGACAGTGATGATTGGTTGCCAGATTATACTACGACAACACTAACGGAGGCAGCAATAAAAACAGGTGCTGATTTGATTATTGGTGATTTTTACCGGGTTATCGGTAAACGAATCTCGACAAAGGGAAAAATTAAAAGTAAAAAAGTATTTTCTTTGCCGGAATATGCTGATTATATGATTAAAAATCCGGCTGATTTTTATTATGGGGTTTTATGGAATAAATTATATCGTCGTTCGATTATCGAAAAATATAATATCAGAATGTTGGAAAATTTGCATTGGTGTGAAGACTTCATATTTAATCTGGAATATATTAAGTATTGTCATATCTTTTATGCTGTGCAAGTACCTATTTATTATTATGTCCGCAATAACAATTCTTTATCTAATAATAATTTGACCGCCAACAAAATATTTACTATGAAATGCGAAACATTCACAGAATTCAATAAGTTTTATCAGCAAATACTGAGTGAGGATGAGTATCAATTATTTAAACCTAAAATCTATCGTTTTTTTATTGATATGGCTACTGATGGTGGAGTGAGTCTGAAAAATACGGTTTTAGGTCAAGAAAGTGTTCGTTTGTCAGATTATGCATTAAAAAATGATAACATATTATTATATGACTATCGTAAAAGAAAATTGTTCTATTCTTTTTTGGAACCTTTAACTTATAAGTATAATTTGAATTATAATCAATTGGTGATAATGTATTTTTTATCACAAAACAGAAATATAACCAAAGATGATTTATCGGATATATTAAACTTATCGAAACAGCAAATTTTGATTGAATTGCAGCTTATGGAATTTAAATCCATTCTTCAGATCGAAAATAAAAAGGGTTATTGTATCAATATATCCGATTATGGTTATCAAATTATCAGAGAAATAAAAAATGTTGAGGATAAATACTTCAAATTTATTTATGGCAATTTAACCATTGAGCAACAGCAAACTTATGAAGCATTGAATAAGCAAATTGATAAAACAATAACTAAACAGTTGTTGAATAAATCAGAAATGGTAAAATAAAAAAACTCATTATCGATAATGAGTTTTAATTTATTATTTGTGTGCTACTTGTTTGTCAGCTAATTTCAAGAAGATAAAACCTAATCCGAAGAATATCGTTAACAAGCCGATAGCTAAATTTATTGTTCCTCCGGCAAATTTGACAGCGGCTATTACAGCTGAGCCTAAAAAAGAAGCGCCTTTAGCAAAAATATCATAAATGCCGAAATACTCGCCTGAATTTTCGGCAGGTATTATTTTCGAGTAATAACTGCGGGATAGTGATTGAATTGATCCTTGGAAGCATCCGACAC
>JAUNFB010000023.1:0-1967 GCA_030525245.1 Erysipelotrichia bacterium | reverse complement strand
ATTAAGGTTACAGTATCATACTTTTTAGACAACTTAGCGAAAATAAGTGATCCTGCCCAAGCAACCACTTGAGTTAACAGTAAGAATATTACTTGACCGACGGTATTTAATCCTAAATCTGTGCCGATATTAATACAATTATCAATAATTGTTCCAACTCCATCGATATATAAGAAGAATGCAATTAAGAACAAGAGAACTTTTTTGTTTTCAGTGGCGATTTTTTTCAGTGTTACAAAAATATGGCGGAATGCGGAAGAAATAGTATGCTTTTCTCCCTGTACATAATTTTTTTGTCGATAAGTTTTAATCAATGGCAGGGTAACTATCAGCCACCAAATCGCTGTAACGGTGAATCCGATTAATTTAGAAACTGATTCTGATAAAATGTTAACCATGTCAGGTCCCAATATGTAAGCAATTAAAGCAATAACAAACGGAATACATGAACCAATATAACCCCAGGCATAACCATATGACGATACTACATCCATTCTGTCTTCGGTAGTTACATCGTTTAACATTGAATCATAGAATGTCAAGGAAGCGCTATAAGCTATTTTGACAATGATAAAAATAATCAAAAATAAGATCCAACTGCTTGCGAAACCGTTAATTACACAACCGATGACTCCGACTGCTACCGCGGTTGTAAAAAATATTTTTTTCATGTCCTTATGATCGGCAATAGCTCCGCAAACCGGACCGACAAGAGCAACAATGACTGTTATTAAAGATGTTCCCAATGCCCACATTCCGGTAGCTGCATCTTTACTTATTTGTCCGGGATTTGTTCCTATAGCTAATGATTTAAACCAAATTGGTATTAATGAGCAGGAAAGCATGGTGAAAGCCGAATTGCCCACATCATATAATACCCAGGCGAATTCGTGTTCATTAAGACCTTTAAATGCTTTTGAGCTATTTAATTTGGTAAGTAGATTTTTCATAATAGGTCTCCTTTATTTGTATTAATAATACAATATTTAGACAGTTAAGTATATAAAAAAATGGTAAAATCTATATCTGATTGATGATATAATACTGTTGAGGTGGAATTATTATGCGTTTAATATCATGGAATGTTAATGGCTTGAGAGCAGTTATAAATAAGGGATTTGAACAAATTTTTAAAGATTTCAATGCTGATATCTTTTGTCTTCAAGAGACAAAATGTCAGCCTGAACAAATAAATATTGAATTTGACGGATATTACCGTTATATCAATTCGGCAGAAAGAAAAGGATATTCATCTACTGCTGTTTTTACAAAGCAAAAGCCTATCAGTGTCAGCTATGATTTTGATGATATGAGCTCTCATCCGAAAGAAGGAAGAGTAATAACTTTAGAGTTCGATAAATTCTATTTGGTTAATGCTTATGTTCCCAACAGCAAAGAAAAATTATTGCGTTTGGATTATCGTTTAATGTGGGAAAAAGATTTATTGAAACATTTGAATAAACTTAAAGAGATTAAGCCGGTAGTATATTGCGGCGATCTTAATGTTGCTTATGCGGATATCGACTTGAAAAATCCTCAAAGCAATCATCATAATGCCGGTTTCAGTGATGAGGAGAGAAATGCGTTTGGCAACATATTAAACAGCGGATATGTGGATACTTATCGTTATCTTTATCCCGATAAAATCGAATACTCATGGTGGTCGTATAAAACCAAGGCGAGAGAAAGAAATGCCGGTTGGCGAATCGATTATTTTGTTGTCAGTGACAATATAAAAAATAAAATCGAAGATGCCGTTATTCATACGGAAATATATGGTTCCGATCATTGTCCGGTGGAATTGGATATTGATCTTTAATAAATATTTTTAATAATTATATAAAAATAATTTATGTAAATTTATGTTTGTTTCTTTCAAGAAAAACTTATTTCGTAGAAAATAAGTTTTTTTGTGGGGAAAATTACTGCTGAAAGCGTTTTTTACTACTTTTATCAAAACTGTAATA
>JAUNFB010000022.1 GCA_030525245.1 Erysipelotrichia bacterium | reverse complement strand
TCGAAGTTGATATATACGGTATCGGTATAATAGAGCCTCCCGAATTCCTTCATCAGCCAGGTTTTCCCGACCTGCCGTGCTCCCTCAATAATCAGCGGCTTCCGCCGTTTGCTTTCTTTCCATTTCAGTAGCTTTTCCATTGCGATTCGGTACATACTTGCACCCCCTATCTCATACTGCAAATATAGTATACCACCGAATCACAAAAAATGCGGCGAACTTTTGCGGTAAAACAACACTTTTTACAGTGAACTTTTGATAAGTACGCACACTTTTTACGGTCAGTCTTTTGAGTTTATCATCCCTTTTTTCGCTTTATTTCCAAAGACAGGCGGTATAAACGGGAATAAAAACTTCACCAAAAGGATTCAAAGCAAGACAAAGATACCGGGAGGGAAAATTATCTCTATAGATTCATCACTTCAAACCCGGTTTTCCCCTATGGTTAACCCATTAAAAACGGGATAGAGAGCATTAAATTCCCTCAAAAGGAAACAAGCAGAATCAAAAAAGAAAAACCCCGGAAAAAACAATTTTCCGAGGTTTTTGAAGCAATTTGATTGAAAATCGCGACCAATTATCTCTTTGAGAACTGAGGTGCGCGACGGGCTGCTTTCAGACCGTACTTCTTTCTTTCTTTAGCTCTTGAGTCTCTTGTTAAGAAACCTGCCGTTTTTAATTTCGGACGGTAATCATCAACAATTTCCAAAAGTGCTCTTGAAATAGCATGTCTCATTGCTCCTGCTTGTCCGGTCAATCCACCACCGTAAACATTGATGTTTACATCGTATTGACCTACAGTTTCAGTTACTTCAAATGGTGCTCTAACAACCATTCTTAATGTTTCCAAAGGTAAATATTCATCCAATGTCTTACCATTAACTTGAATATTTCCTGCTCCCGGTACCAAATAAGCTCTTGCTACTGAAGTCTTTCTGCGACCGGTACCTTGGTATCTAACTGTTTCTTTTTTCTTAGTTGCCATATTCCCTGATCCTCCTAGCCTTCAACTTTCAGCTCAACCGGTTTTTGAGCAGCATGCGGATGTTCGCTTCCCTTGTAAACAAATAAATGTCCGCGTTGTACATTTCCAAGTTTAGTATGCGGTAACATACCATGAATAGATTTTTCAACCCATTCAACTGTGTACTTTTCTTTCATAGTACGCATAGTTCTTACACGCAATCCACCTGGGAATTGTGAATGATGATAATAGTTCTTAGTTTCTAATTTGTTACCAGTAACAACAATTTTGTCGGCATTAATAACAATAACATAATCTCCACAATCAACATTCGGAGTGTACGTAGGTTTGTTTTTGCCTCTTAAAACAGATGCAACTACGGTTGATAAGCGACCTAAAGTCAATCCTGTTCCATCGACAACATACCATGTACGAGTAACTTCTGCTGGTTTAAGCATCGTTGTTTGACGCATTTAATTGTCCTCCTCTAATCAAAATGTAGTTTCCGGGGCTACTTTTTGTCGTAAAGTGACATATATTATTTTAGGAAGCAAATGGGCAATTGTCAATCAAATCCGCCACTTTGTTAAAAATATTATTGCATTTTTTAACCGCTCCTCTTAAAATAAGAAAGTAAAGAAAGGTTGTGTGTTGAACAATGATCAAAATTAGTAAAGAATTATTTGTAAAATCATCCGCAACAGTGAGTCAATTTCACTTATTTTAACAATAAAATAAGAAATTTTTTATTCGTAAGTAGAAGCTCTCTGTCAGAGAGTTTTTTTATGAAATGAGGTGAAAAAATGAACAATATTCCAACAGAGATATAAGTCCGGCATAAACTTCGATTATGCCGTGGGAGGTATAATAATGTTAGAAGTAAAAAATTTAGATATAACAATCAACGAACGCTTTTTGGTCAAGGATTTAACCTTTACATTACAACAAAATGATAAATTAGCGGTCATAGGAGAAGAGGGTAACGGCAAATCTACTTTATTAAAAGTATTAGCCGGCAAGGGCGATTATGCTACAATAAGCGGTTCAATCAACTACCATCGGCATACTGTCGGTTATTTACCGCAATCAATCGACTCTTCCGACAACAACAAAAGCGTATTCGATTATTTATTTATCGATACTCACGACTACTATAATAAAGTAAATGATTTATATAAGCACTTAAATTCATTATGTATAGATGAAAACATATTAAATCAAAACATCACAACTTTATCCGGCGGAGAAAAAGTTAAAATCGGCATACTTAAGCTTCTGTTAAAAGATTATGATATTTTGTTGTTAGACGAGCCGACTAACGACCTGGATATTGAGACATTGAAATGGTTAGAAGAACTTATTCGCACGATCAATAAACCCCTAATGTATGTTTCCCACGATGAAACTCTTTTAGCCAATACTGCCAATGCCATTCTGCACCTAGAACAGATTCAAAAGAAAACTGCCTGTCGTTATACTTTATCAAAAACGGATTATGATACATATATAAATAAGAGATTAAAAGCAATTGACAGACAAATTCAAATCTCTCAGTCGGAAAAGAGAGACTTCAAAAAAAAGCAAGCCAAATTAAATCAGATAATGCAAAAAGTCGAATATCAACAAAATACCATTTCCCGAGGAGATCCGCATACAGCCGCCGTGTTGAAAAAGAAAATGCATTCTTTAAAATCTCAAGAAAGAAAAATGAATAATGCGGAATTAACTTCCATGCCCGATTTAGAAGAAAGAATTAATTTTTCCTTTGAACAAGCAGTAATTCCTAAAAATAAAATCATAATCGATTTAGATATTCCGGAATTAAAAGTCGGTGACAAGCTTTTGGCTAAAAATATCAAATTAAATATAAAAGGAAAGCAACACTTATGCATTATCGGAAAAAACGGAGTCGGAAAATCAACTTTAATAAAATTAATTTATGAAAATCTAAAAGATCGTACCGATATTCTCGTAGGATATATGCCGCAAAACTATAATGATATCTTCGAAAAATATGTCTATGTAGCCGACTTCATCTGCCCAAATAAAAACAAAGATGATTTAACTAAGGCTAAAACTTACTTAGGCAATATGAAATTCACCCGCGAAGAAATGAACGGTCAAATAAAGGATTTGAGTAACGGAACTAAAGCTAAATTGTTTTTAATAAAATTTGTTTTGAATAAATATAATGTCTTAATACTGGATGAACCGACCAGAAATGTCAGCCCTTTATCCAATCCGGTAATTCGTAAGGCCTTAGCCGACTATACAGGGACAATCATCAGCGTTTCTCACGATCGAAAATATATTGCTGAAGTCATCGATAGCCTGTATGTCCTAAATGAAAATGGGTTAAAAAAAGAAATGTAAAATTTTTTATGAGCTCTTGTCTTCGAGATAATAACAGTTTGACAATACAGCATTTATTTGTTTTACCCTTCTTATCAACAAACAAATAATAAACAGCCTCATACTTTAACGCTAAAGAAAGTTCGGTAACTATAGCCGAACTTTTCTTCTTTTAAATTATATTCTGTACTTTATTGCCAAATCATATAAATATTTTTCAATTTCAGCGGTTACTCGTACATTATCGCGAATAATTTTATTATCCTTGAATTTGATTTTCAAATAATAATCTGTCTTATCTAAAATATTAATTTCATCAATTACGCTTTTATTTTGTTTTATTTCATCACTGCTATTCTCAAACATTTCCAATAACTTTTCAACTTCAAACAAATTAATTTTTATGTCCTCTTTCTCAATTCTTTCCATGTTATAATCACAACAGGAAAAACTAAAAAACCAATTATCGTCTCTGTTTAACAATTCAAAACTATATGAGTATGAATAGTTGGAATGAGCACAACAAATAAACACATCTTTTATATCCTTTCGGTTATATTTAGCGAATAATTCTTGTTCTCTCATATCCCAACAACTCCTACACTAATATTATAGACCTATTTTAATAAATAATCGAAACCATCACCGGATTGAATAAATTCAACTGGACATCGATTAACGAAAATATCGGATAAAATGTTTGCTAAATATTTCATTCCCAACTCCTCAGCATTGAAATGTCCCATTTCAAAGATGACTTTATTCATTCCCATTGCTGCCGCATCACGCACATAAGTCGTTACGGTATAGTCGCATATTTCTAAAGGAATTATCGCCTCAGCTTTAGCGCAATTGTCTAAGATTGCAATGTCTTTTTCTCCTCCGGTAACATGTTCACACATATATACCATTGATATTGTACTGTCTAAATTGCCAACAATGCGCAACCCATTCAGATTCCATTTTTCAATCAATAATGCTCCCAACTTTTCGGCCTTAATCGGCGGTATTTTATACCATAACGGTTTTTTCTCATCGCCTATCAAATATTTCTCCCAACCCAACTCTTTCATTGTACCGTAGAAAATCAAATCTGTTTTTTCTCGGATATTGTTTTTGGGAAAAGGGCCATGCATCGCATCATGATCGCGCCAAATGACAATATCATTATCATAAGCATAATCTATTTTTTTACGCACAACTTCATTTTCAAAACAATTAATATCATATTTCTTTTCGTAATTATAAGTAATACCTTCGTGAGAAATGATTAAATTTAACTTTCTCTCGGCACATTTCTTTATCACCTCATAAGTGGCACAACAGGTCACCGCTACTCCGGTACATTCCTTTTGAACATCACCGCATAATACTTTATCCCTTGTATTATCGCTCCAGATATAAGGTTGATGAAAAAACTTAATTGTTTCTATTACTTCTATTATTTTCACAATTTGACCTACTATTTGTTATAATCATCAGGATTTAGATTTAATCCTAAAACTTCATCACGCTTACTGTCATCGTAATAAACATAATCCGGATTAAAACGTAAGGTTGAACCTTCTTGAATGTATTTAGCATACACTACATGTTCTTTACCATCCGGTCCTAATCTAACTTCCTTTTTTTCTACCCAATCAGGATGTTGACAAACCCATTCACAAGCATCCAATAGATAATGTAATGCTTTATTAGGCTGATCAATCATTCCGTGTCCCGGAAAAACACCGTTGACTTCATCAAAGCGAGGTTTAAACAGGCGTAATTGATCCCTTTTAGCTTGAACGGTATAATTTTCAACGAAATTTTCTCCCTCAATCCTTGGTTGCCCACAACTATTACAGTCACCGACAAAGATGTCATGACTCATGTGATCATAATAAGCACATTGTCCCGGTGTATGTCCGGTCATATAGACCGCCTCGATCAAATAACCTTTTCCTAAATCAAACAAATGACCGTTTTCCACACCGATCGGTTGCCATTCTTTAAATTCGATAATGTCGTTTTTATCAAAATCCGTCCAAATAGGTTGCCCGTTTTCATCAAATAAATAATCCCAAACATGACTGTTATTTTTAGTACGCATTAAATATAATTCCGGAATTGCACAATAACACTTGCCGAATTGAGCATTACCGTAAGCATGGTCATAATGATTGTGCGTATTAACGCAAATAATTTCCTTTTCCGGATCACTGACTAATTTTTTTATTAATCCCTTTAAATCTCCCACACCGAATCCGGTGTCAATGATCATAACTTTTTCCGGTCCTTCAATAAGATACATCCATAAATCACCGGCACCATCCATGCTTTCTTCAAACAATGCCCAAATATTATCTCTTACTTTATATGCTTCCACATAAGGATTTATTTCCGGATAGAAAAACTTTTCATAGCCTTCTCTCAAAGCTTTCATAAACGACCAACGAATAACTCTTTCTGGCTCTAATACTTTTCGATGTGATTTTAATTTCGACTTAATCGGTCTGTATTTGACACCGATATTTTTTAAATTTGTTCCCGGCATAATTAGCCCTCCTTTTTAACAATATTTCTTTTAAAAGATTAAAAGAGGAAGTCAGCATTTGACTAAATTCCTCTTAATTATTAAATACTATTCATTTTCAACAGTAGCCAACATCGGCATAAACGGTTCAGATGCCATTGTCGGAATAACTTGAAAATCTATTTCGTAACCGGCGTCGGCAAGTTTATGGAACAATGCAATATCCTCATCACTGACTTTAACATTCTTGTTGATTACTTTTTTTCGTTTCTCTCCGATAACCATTGTTCCTACAACTATCCGTCCGCAATCGAACTTGCAACCGGCCTCGATTAATTTAACCAAACCGGTTAGAAATTTCACTATGATAACGATTTTTTCATTACCGTAATGCCCTTCTTCCGTTAAATAGGCCAACGCTTTTTCTTCGGTCAATACCGAAAGTTTTACACTTGGCGGACAGGCTATTCGCATTACGGCTTTTAATGTCGGATCATTCGCTGTTTCATCATCAATAATGATATAACGATCACAATTCCAATGCCCAGTCCACAAATTTGCGGTCTGACCGTGAATTAAACGCGAATCAATTCTTACTGCTACAATCTCTGACATTTTTCAAATCTCCTTAATTACTAAACAATTCCGATAAAACTCAATACCACTCCGGCAAGTAAGATTAACCAAACAATTTTTACTGTCGTCATTCCTTTTACAGCCAACAGTTTGTAAATACCGAAAGTCAACAAGCAAGGCAATAAATACGGGAAGATTGAATTTAAGATATCCTGTAAAGGTTTTACCGATTCACCATACTGTAAAACAACTTTAGTAGATAGTTTAACCGTTGAAGGAATGCAGTTTCCGATAACAACCAAACCCAATATTGTGATTGTATTGGTAACCAAATTCAATTGATTTGCCATAGTTGTAATGAACTTCGTGCCTTGATCATAACCGGTATTGAAGAAATAAATCTTAGCTGCTAAGGTAACCAATGCCCAAATTTCACATATTAATAAACCTAAAGCACTTCCCTCTAATGCCATATAACCGGCCATAGCTGAGAAAACAACTTTCCCTCCAACTTTAAAGATAGAATCGCCAATACCTGCCAAAGGTCCCATCAAGGAAATTTTTAAAGCGTTGGAAATATCAGAAGCATTTTCCACTTTAGTTGCCTCGATAGCGCACATTGCCCCTAATAATAAATCGCCGGCTGTAGATTCGGTGTTGAAATACTCGTTTAAATATCGCATTTGTTTTTCAACTATCAAATCCGGTTGATCACCATATACTTCTGTCAGCAGAGGCATCATTATACGTACAGTCGGCATCGGCAAATTACCGCCACCGGGATAACGGTTTGTCTGATCCGCCATAGCACTGATCAATAATTTCTTATATGTCTTATCTGAAATATTAGCATGCTTACTCATCACCGATACCTCCCGCACTTGTCGAATCCTGCATAGTTTCTAATAATTTTGCTTGTCTGAATTTAATTAAAGCAACCGCAACTCCTATCAAAGCCGCACCTACCGTACCGACATTCATATATGCATACAATACAAAACCGATCAATAAGTACTCAAATCCTTTATTAACATTCATCGAACGCAATACAATCGCAAAGCCCAATGCCGGCAAAGCGTTTCCGGCAACCGTAAATCCGTTAGTCAACCATTCCGGAATAAATTTAATCATTGCTTCGGCAATTGATTCACCGGCACCGCAAACGATAGCTACAGGAATTGCTGTTTGAATAGCCCAACCCGGAATCCAGTTAATTATTTCCAAAATTTGGACTTTTTTCCAATTATGTTCTTTCAATGCTTTTTCCATACCGTTTTTGAACAACAAAGAAGGATATTCCGAGAAAGGCTTTAACATTGTAGCCAATGTTGCGACAACAATACCCATTGCTGTACCTGTTGCACGATCTACTGTAATCGCAAAAAATACTCCGACAATTGATCCTAAATTATAATTGGGAACTGTCGATTCACCTAACGGATTCAAGCCGATATTCATCAATTCATACATACCGCCTAATGCCAAACCTGTAGGTAAATCTCCTAATACTAAACCTGTCACGACAGAATTAAATAATACTCCGCCTGCTGCACCGGGAACTAAACTAAAGTACCCCAAAATCTGCTTAACCAAACTAATTAGAATGATTAAGGCAATTTTTCCACTCATAATTTTCTCCTCTCCTATTTCTCAATATAGCATTTCGGAAGCATTTACTTCCTTTTTCAACCATATTTTACAAAATAAATCGTTTTCATTTCGTTCAAATAGGGAGTTGAATAAAGTCACTTTTTGACTGTATGCCATTTTTCAAACTTCTTTTCATTGCATCTGTGGAAAATAAATTATTTTGCCACATACTATGGCAAGCAAAGAAACTTTAGACGCTTATAAAAGATTTTTTAATATGATTTCTCAAGTCTAAGATTGTAAACAACTATAAAACCACAGCAACTAAAATGTTGTTTGACATTTGATTTCTGATTATAGTTCTTTTTGTATTACTTTTGCGTATATCTTCTATAGACAAAATAGCACTCTTTCTTTTATTATCCACAAAAAACCGGTGAATGGAACTCTGTCCGTTTCACCGGGTATGTTTTGTTAATCTAAATTTTTATTTTATGTTAAATGTTGGCAGCAACGAAATAAGCATCATTTGTACAATTAAGCACATGACCAACCTGACGGCAATCGCCAACCATGGTTGTATTCGGAGTAATGCCATACAATCCGAAAGCAACATCTTTTCTCGGTTTCATTCCTACTGCAATTAAGATATGATCAGCTTCAACAAACGATCTTTCCCCATTACTATTTTCAACAACAACACCATTTTGCTTAATTTCTACAACCTTTGATTCCATCAATGCAGTGAAAGAAGGACACTTAGCAATATGTTGTCTTTGAGCTATACGATACAGCCAATTTTCCTTAGCACTTAAAGTATCAGTCATCTCAACTACAGATACCTGTCTGCCATTTTCAGCTAATTCAAGGCCAATTTCTGTACCGATTGCACCGCCTCCGATAACAACAACCTTTCCTTGAATACTATCAAAATCTTTATATGCCTCTATTACATGTTTTGCATACTCTATTCCCACAATTTTAGGAACAATCGGTTCAGCACCGACACAGATAATCAGTCCTTCCGGATTTAATGATTCTACCAATTCCTTTGTTGCTTCGGTATTCAGCATAACATTTATGGCATTCTTTTCAACTTGATGAACCAAATAATCGCGATAATTACGCAGTTCTTTTTTATAACCGCCATGATCGGCAACATTAATTGCGCCGCCAAGTCTGTTTGATTTTTCAATCAATGTAACATTATGCCCTTTTTCACAAGCTACAAGTGCAGCTTTCATTCCGGCAGGACCTCCACCTACTACAACAACATTTTTAGGTTTATCTGTTTTTTCCAATTTATACGGAACTCGGTTTTCTCTTCTGAAACGCTCATTAACCGAACATTGTACATTATCATGTACTGTTGAAATATGATAACAATAATTACAACGTAAACACGGAACTATATCATCATCTCTGCCTTCTTCAGCTTTTTTAGGCCAAAACGGATCGGCAAATAACTGTCTTGCCATAGATATTCCATCAATTAAGCCCTCAGCAATCCATTTTTCCGCAACATCAGGAGAACCATTGAAACCACCATTTAAGAAAGAAGGCTTTCCGGTTGCCTGCTTAACTTCAGCAGTAAATGACAAATTGTAATCCATCGGTTCAAATATAGTAGTTTGTTGATGAACATTACATTCATAATGTTCAATAGTAATTCCATAAGTATCCATACCATTATAAGAAACGAATGCATCAACATATGGAGCTATTTGAGTACACATAAATACCGCTTCTTCTTGAGTGTGAGATTCCTTGATCGGGCCTAAAGTTCTGGGAACTCTGGCAATTAATGGGAAATCAGGTCCAACAGCTTCACGAACAGCTTTGACAAATTCGACCGACCAACGACATTTATTCTCTAAAGAACCACCGTATTCATCATCTCTCTCATTCCATTTTGAAAGCATCATGCTTGTTGTAGATGAATCGGAGATATGCAACATAATACAATCAAATCCGAAATCCTTGGCTTTTTTAGCAGTAATTCCGCTTCTTTTGTTAAAATCTCTGAATTCTTCAATTGTCCCTTTTCTTCCGTGCATTGGGAAACAACCGGGATCATAACTCGGATATAATACTTCAAACTTACCGTTAGCGTTGCTGTTGGCATAGGCACTCAATTCAAAACCTGCCATTGCACCTGACTGTTTCATAACAGATAATATTTCTCTTGTTGCATCGGCCCCGTATTTTGAAAACGGGTCAACTTCAAGACCACATCCATAAAGAGCGTTGACAACCAATCCACAGCCACCCATTGCTCTGTCATAAGCACTTATTTCTCCATAATGCGTACTTGAAGGGGTTAATGCCCTCGGTACACCAGCCGGAGATGATATAATTCTATTTTTAAGCATCATATTGCCAATTTTAATTGGCGCAAAAAGATGCGGATATTTAACTTTCATAAAAACTCCTTCTATAATTTGCTTTCTTTTAGTACACTTAACACTAAATAAAAACAAATAAAACTAATTATCATCAACAAAATCCATAATGTAGAAAATCCACACATTTCATAGATTTTAGTATATGTAGGAAGCAATACTGCCGATCCGAAAGAACCGACACTCATCAATTTTGTATTGGCAACCAACGATTTTTCCATAAAAATTGGTTTAGAAAGCATATTGTAGATGCTTCCGAAAGAACTCGCTAAACCAAAAGCAATTATCATTGCCGGAAGAATAGCATTTATTTCAAATTTATCATATACAATAGCCAATGATATTGCTGACAAATAAGCAACAAATAAATATGTAACATATGTCTTATAACCAAACTTATCGGCAATAGCTCCCGCAATCATCGCTAACAAACCGCATGATAAGGTATAAAAACTGAGATAAGTTGCTGAGACAGCTGTATCTATACCATGAGATTGAAAAAAAGTTGTACATAATGTTCCGAATGTTCCGCATAAAGTTCCGCCAAATAATGTAACAATTGTCATTTTTATAAATTTGCGTTCCTTAAATATTGCGTTATCATTTTCAACAGCAGTTTTATTTCCCTTATTTTCATCAACATCAATGTTTGTAAGAAATAAATAATTAACAACTATCGCAAATAAAGCTACAAATATTAAGCAAAGATAAACACCTCTTAAACCAATAACTGTCAATAACCTGCCGGAAATAAATTGAAATGTTGCACTTCCCAAAGAACCGACTGTAATCAGCGAAGCAATTAATACTCCCGCCTTTTTTTCATAAAGCTTATTAATGTATATGTTGCTTGTGGCATAGCCACCCCATGCCGCAGTAAGACCGACAGCTGCGCAACCGACATAAAATCCCCATACTTTATCTGTGATAAAAATCAGAAAAGCATACAGTGCAGCAAATAAACTTGAAACAGCAAACGCCCCCTTCGGCTTTACTTTACGTATGAACTTAGCACCGATAAATCCACCGATAAACATCATTATTGAACAAGCAGCTGCACCCGAAATTATTGTTGATAATTCAACACCATAATATATTTTTAATTGCGGCATTACAGCTGTCGCAACACTGTTAATTCCCGTATGAATGAAGACCATGATGCAACATACGATAAAACATTTATATTTTTTTAGATTCTCCATAATTTCCTACATACTTTTAATAACGGAATATATTCCGATAATAGTGAGAACAATATTTGCATATAAGATTAATTTCTTGCCACCTTTGCCCAAATAACAGTCATAATCCCTAATATACTTCAAAGGAATCACATACCAGGCAAATACAAACACCGCAACACCAAGTATCCATATCTTTTCATAGAAAAGAACCGCTGCAAAGAGCAAGCAAAATATACAAGCGCACCATTTATAATACAACATCATATTATTCCAGGTTTTAATATCGGAATTAAATATTTTCCATCCTTTTTCACTTTTATTTTTCTTTTTCATACACCGGTTCTCCATTATTTTATTAAATTAATCTTCCTTGATCATCCAAAATACCGACAGTTAAAACCTTATACTTCATTTCAGGCATTGAACCAATATAACTTTTTACCACTATTTTAGCTTTAGCATCATCATTTGTTTTCATAATAACACTCATACCTTGCATTTTAACGAGTTCAAAGTTTACACCGTCAATTTCTTTTCCAGCAAGTTTTTCAGCAATAAAGCTTGCTTTCGGCGAATTAATCGAAATCATTTATTATTAACCTGCGATTTCTGCAGCTTTTTCTTCTTCTACTGCTTTCTTATCTAAAATCTTAATAAACGGTAACCAAATCAATCCATCAATCACAATTAAGCACATCTGCATAATGAAACCTCTGATAGGAGTCTCACAACCAATCAAATAACCCAACCAAGCAACTAATGTCCAAGGAGCCGTTACACCTGTAGGCATACCTACAATACCTGTTTTGATGCAGAAATATGTTACGAATAAGTTAACAAATACTCCTGAGAAATACGGAATTATTAAGTATGGGTTCATCATACACGGAACACCGAATAAGAACGGTTCACCGATATTGAATACTTGCGGTACAATAGCAATCCTTGACACTTGTTTATAACGATTGCTCTTAGCAACCAATAACATAACAATACATGCTCCAAGTGTTGCACCATATCCACCGATTAATACAGAGTTTTCAAAACAACCAGCAAAAATATTCGGTAATGGAGAATGATTTGCTAGAGCATTTAAGTTTTCCATAGTTGCAGCGCTTGCTAATGGGGTAAACTAAGCAGACATTGTTGAGCCATGAATACCGCAGAACATTGCCAAGTTTCCTAATAATTCATATAAGAAGTATACAGGAAGAGTCAATCCGACTGACTTTAACGGTGATTGAATAACTGTATAAATAATATTATGGAATGAACCGAACGATGTATTTTGACATAATTGTCCGATTGCGCCAAAAATAGGAAGAATAACTAATCCCGGAATTAATGCTTCAAATCCTCTTTGAACATAGTGCGGAACACCTGCAGGCATCTTAATTGTAATATGTCTGTCTTGGAAGAACTTAATCATATTTACTACTAAGAATGATACAATCATTGCTGAGAACAAACCTGAATGTCCTAACCATTGCATAGGAATATTGCTGTAAACAGCGATAGGTGTCAATAATAAGAAGCATGCCAAAGCAAAAGGTGCTGCCATAATAGGATCTTTAAATCCCTTTTTCTTAGCGTATGCATATGATAAAAACACAACTACATATAATGAATATATAGTTAATGTACAAGATTGCAAAGTCATAAAGAACATATACAATCCCATATGTTGAACTAACCATGCTTGATATCCACCAATATCAACAAAGGCAAACAAACAAGCAAATGCGCCTACCATAGTAACCGGTAATAACGCCTGCATGCCTTCTGTCAAAGCCATCAAGAAATCCAATGATTGTAATTTCTCAGCCAATGGGCCCATAATATTTCCTATCTTATCGGCCAATCTCTCCATAAAAGAAGTATTTTCTTCTGTCATATAAATTTTCCTTTCCCTTTTCTATTTCTATTTGTTATTTGCACTTTCTATTATCTTAAGTGCCTGTTCTAATACGTGATCCCCTTTTAATAAACCATAATCCGATGGGTCTATGCACATAAACGGTTTATTATAAGAAGCATACATCTTTTCCAAAGTATTCTTTTTAAAACGAATTTGCGGAGCTAACAAGATCAAATCAGCATTTTCAATTTCAAAGCCGAGATCTGTGTAAGGATGAGCATTCACACTTACTTCAATTCCTTTTTTTTGAGCAGCTTCTTCCATCTTAACAGCCAATAAATCCGTGCTTGCTCCGTTTTGACAACAAAGTACAATTTTATACATTATCTCTATCCTCCAAAATAATGATCATCTGTTCAACCAAATCGTGAATTGTCTCGGCATTAGCCAGATGATCCGAAGCATGAGCTAACAACAAAGTAACAACCACCGAATTCTCCTGAGCATCGGCAACCAATAACTTTGTATGTTCTCTATGAGCATCAAGTAAACTTTTTTCTGCTTCTTCAAGTTTCTTTTTTGCTTCATCATATTTTCGCTCACCAGCTAATTGCAACGCTTCTAAAGAAGAACTTCTGCTGTCTCCCGCACTGCCGATAATAAGGCAAGCAAATTGTTCAGTGTTCAATGCGACCACCCCTTTCAATATTTGGCTTGAGCTCTAAACCATTTTCTTTTTTATTATCATCGCAATAAACAAATAAATTAAGTTACTGATTTTCACTTTTTAAGTGAAATTACATATGTTCTTAATCAGTTGACAATAAATATATAATATATTCTATAAAGGCGAGGAAGTTGAAATGAAGAAAAAAGAAATTCAAATTATCAGTTATCTTTCACAAAAAAGAAAATGGTGTACCGCAACTGCCATTGCCATAGAATTAGGATGTACATCCAGATGTGTTAAAACATATATATCAAATTTGAATGATCAATATAACAATATTATTATTTCTTCACGTTCTGGTTACCGCTTAAGCGAAAAACTTAATGACAATTTAATTATTGAGGATAATTATGAAGAAAAAGAAAACAGAAAATTGTGGTTGTTAAGAAAACTGCTTATTTCTTCAAAACCAATCAAAACCGCAGATCTGACAAATGAACTCTTCATTTCTTTTGAAACATTGGAAAAGGATCTTTTATATATTAAAAAGCAACTTCATAACTACGACTTATCACTGCGCACCAAAAACAACACATTATACATTAAAGGAAATGATGCCAACAAGAGAGAAATGATTTTAGACTTAATTTATGATGAAATGAGTGATTCATTTTCTGATTCGAACAGTATTCAATCATTTTTCCCCAATGTCAATATCACTCAAATACGCAACATCATTCAAAGCACTTTAAAAAAGCACAATTATTTCATTGATGATTTTTCTCTTATCAATATCGTACTTTGGTATACAATCTGTATAGAACAAAAACAAATAACCTATACTCAAATTGACCAAATAAATTATTCCACAAAAGAAAATGCCCACATAAGACAAATAATACAGGAAATCAATGCAGAAATAAAAAAGATTTATCCGATAGTATTAACTGAAGAAGAATTTACTAATCTGTTTGTCCTTTTCAGTACCAGAATTTTTAAAAAAGATACAGTTAAATATGTAATTTCAAACGAAATTAAAGATTTGATCAATGAAATCATCTCGGTAGTCGAAAAAAACTTTTATGTAAAATTAGACTTTAACAATAACGATGTACGTTTTGCCTTACATTTACAAAATATGCTTTCCAGAATACGCAACAACGTCTCATTACATAATCTGCAACTTGCTCAAGTAAAAACCAGTTTTCCTTACACATACGATATTGCCACTTGTATTGCTGCTATAATAAAACATAAATATGGATATGAAATCAGTGAAGACGAAATAGGTTACTTAGCAATTCATATTGGGATTAATTTAGAAGCTCAAATTAACTCCCAATCAAAAATAAGAGCTGTTTTAGTTTATCCGAAATATTTCTCAGAAAGCAGTGATTTATCAGCACAGATAATGAACATTTTTGATAAAGACTTATTAATAGTAAATGTCTTGTCATTTCCGGATGAAATAGTTAATTGCGAACCATATGATTTCATAATCAGCACCATTCTTTTCAGCAATTACAAGAAAAACGTTTCCTTTGTCAAAAGCAAACTGGATTATGAAGATATAATAAATATTTCCAATCAAATAAAATATCACAAGAAAAATAAAATGAAACATATTTTTGAAAGCAACTTATCTAAACTCATCCATGAAGACTTGTATTCTTACTCTCCGGATTACAGAGACAGTAACGATGCAATTAGCTCAATATGCGATGAAATGATTAAAACCGGCTATATCGATCAAGAATTCAAAAAGAAGACTTTAGAAAGAGAAAAACTATCAAGCAGTGCGTTTGGCAATATCGCAATGCCTCACCCGATTTCTTATCCGGCAAAACAATCGGCAATTGCAGTTTCAATATTACCGAAAGGTATTAATTGGATAGGAACGGAAAACAATGTCAATCTGATTTTAACCTTGGCTATCAATGATAAAGATAAAATCCTATTTCAAGATATCTTCAAACTTGTTACTGATTTTATCAGCAACTCAGAGAACTTTTCTCTTTTAATAAAAGCCCAAACTTGTGATGAATTTAAGAAAATGATTATTTCATTTTTTGAATCAAACTTATAGAAAGGAATACGCAAATGCATTTTAACAATAACTTTTTTTGGGGCGGTGCTACCGCCGCAAACCAGATTGAAGGCGCCTGGAATATTGATGGCAGAGGCCCGGCAAAAACCGATGTAACTACCGGTGGAACATTTAATTCACCGCGTCTGGTTACATATATTGACAAAGACGGCAATCCAAATACTCTAACAAGACTACAAAAACTTCCGGATGGCGGTCATTATGCGGTATTGGACAATTATCTATATCCCAACCATGATGGAATAGATTTTTACCATCGATACAAAGAAGATATTGCTCTGTTTGCGGAAATGGGCTTTAAAATGTTCAGAATGTCAATTTCCTGGAGCAGGATTTATCCAAAAGGCATAGAAGAAAAACCTAATCAAGCAGGCATTGATTTTTATAAAAATGTATTCAAAGAACTGCGAAAATACAATATCGAACCATTAGTAACTATTTGGCATTTTGATACACCGCTCTATTTAGAAGAAACTCTCGGTGGTTGGAAAAACAGACAATTAATTGATTATTTCGAGAAATTCGCCAGAACCTGTTTCACCGAATTTAAAGGATTAGTCAACTATTGGATAACCTTCAATGAAATAAATAACACGATAAATTTTTTGCCTGATGAAATGGACGACAGTTATTTTCAAGACGCTTACCAACATTTACATAACCAATTTGTTGCCTCAGCAAGAGCCGTAAAAATCGGACACGAAATAGATAAAAATAATGTGATAGGATGTATGATTTGCGGTATAACCTACTACCCTTTGACTTGTAATCCGCAGGATATTTTATTTAACCACGAAAAATGGCAACAAGGCATTTTCTACTGCGGCGATGTTCAATGCTTCGGAAAATATCCTTACTATGCTAAAAAGTTGTGGGATAAACATAATGTTCACCTTGATATTACCGAACAAGATCTTAAAGATTTAGCCGAAGGATGTGTTGATATGTACACCTTCTCATATTATGTAAGCCAAGCAGTTACTGTCTCAAAAGATGCGGAAAAAGCACAGGGAAATATGAGTTTCGGAGTAAAAAATCCCTACCTTGAATACTCAAAATGGGGCTGGGCAACCGATCCTGACGGATTACAATATTATTCCGAATTAATATACGATCGTTATCAAAGGCCGCTCATGATTGTCGAAAACGGTCTCGGAGCAATCGATCATGTAGAATCGGATGGTTCAATCCACGATGATTATCGCATTGACTATTTGCGTTCGCACATTAAATCAATGAAAAAAGCCATTAATAATGGCGTTGATATCATTGCCTATACAACCTGGGGATGTATCGACTTAGTTTCCGCCAGCACAGGCGAAATGAGAAAAAGATATGGTTTTATATATGTGGACAAGAATGATGACGGAACCGGCAGTTACTCAAGAAGCAAAAAAGACTCATTCTATTGGTATAAAAAAGTCATTTCGAGTAATGGAGAAGATTTAGATTAAGAAAAGATGTAAGTAATTTTTTACTTACACCTTTTTTAATTATTTCCAAACATAATTCTCTGAATCATCGCAAAATCTTCCTCGCGATCTCCTGTAAACATGAATTCATAGCTGTGAATCAATTGAGCAAGTCTCTTAGAAATAAGCCCTGCCTGATAAATAGATTTCCCGGCTACATTATATACAATTATTTTATTAATAAAATCCGTATCATAAGCCATAAAATCCCGCAGAGAAATAAAAGCGATAAAAGTTCTGCCGAGGAAGTCACCGATTGTATTAACTAAAAGCATATTATTTCTTTTAGAAGTATATACCGCATCTCTTTTATAAAATTCCTTAAAAAACATATTCTTATTCTCATCAGCTGTCAAAATATGTTCACGAATATATTTTTCTATATCTTTAATATTATTAAAAGAATCAACATAATAAATATCCCTACGAGTAAAAATATTATCTTTATTTAAAATCGAATTATATATTATTTCATTAACCGCCTTCCTTATCTCCGATTTTCTTCTCAAGAAATGACTGTCAATTACCGGAAAAGCAGGAAATTGTTGTTTCAGACAATCAATATCGGTAATAAAACCGGCTATATCCTTAATTTCCTCCTCTTTTATCCGTAAATACTCTACCGGAATAAATTCAATACTGTTTCTGACTCCGATTAATGTTTCAAACTGGTAAGCCATTGTTCGGGAAACAAAATAACCGTTTTTGGAAACAACCATTATTTTAATCCGATGATTTTTTTCGCGTTCTTTCGCAAACAGAGAAAAACTGTAATAAAGCATAGCCGTATCATTATGATTACAGTTTATTGTTGTATTATCACGCAAATAACGATATAACAAAGAACATAAATCCAAATTCAATAATCCATCCTGTTTAAATTGTGAAATCAACTTCGGATTGACATGCACACCAAATCTGGTTCTAATCAACATAGCAGCAATTTCACAACACAAATATTTGCGCAAAACTGTCATATCATAAGAAGAAATATCGTAATAACCATTAAGATAATTTAGAAATCCGTCAACAATATTGCTGACAATATCTCTTACAGACAATTTTTCAAACTCATAATATCTAAATACCTTATATCCTTTAAGATAGACTGCCAGATAATTTAATTCAGTATTATCCAATACACTTTCTCCTTCACCTTCTATAGAATTAAATAGTGAGAGGATAATTCTTTTTTCTTCTTCTAAATCAATATTTCTGAAAGCAGGATTATCTTTCAAGTTTTTGATGTACTTCTTTCTTTTTAAAGCTAACAGTACCATATCACCGATATTAGTCAGACTTTCATAAGAAACATAATAATTTCTTTCCTGTAAAGCTTTATGTAATTTAAAATATACCATCTCGCGAAAACCATGATGATTCATAAAAACATCATCGATAGCTTCTTCATCCAAAAAGTAAACCTTATCAAAATTATTATAAATATAATTTTCATTGACCAATAATAAACGAACATTCCATTCATCACCGATAAGATACATTCCTTTATTTGTCTTATTGACAAAAGTCAATTGATAATTCTCCACTTTCTTTTTTAAAGCTAACAAATCACGACGAATTGTCGATTCGGAATAATTGCATTTATCCATCAGATATCGAATATTTATACCGCCTTTAACCAACAATTGACGAATGATATAGTGAATCCTTTCCGACTGAGCATTACGATAAAAATAAAAACCATAATATTTTCTTTCAACTTCATTGCGAAATTCATAATACAGTTTTTTATCATAAATATCCAATTGATAACCTATACCTACTTTAGAAATTATTTCACAGCCATTATCTAGGCAAATACCATTTAAATAATCCATGTCTTTTTTTAATGTTTTTATGCCTATGCGCGAATAATCCGCTAAGAGTGCACCACTGACATAGCCGGTTGTATTAAAAAGTATTACTAAAATCGCCGCTTGATCCCTGAATATTTTCATATATCAATTATATCATTTACTAATCATTAAAAAATAACACAATTTTTATATACTAAACATCTTTAATATGAATGATATGTTAAAATATAAAATAGAAACGGAGAAATATTATGTCTATTAATATCAAACAATTGGAAAACGAAGGAAGAAAAATCATCAATCGCTTAGAAAATTTTGCGGTTTTGGAGCATACCAAAGATTTAAGTGTTGCCCCAAGCAACGCGGAGACCGCTTATTTCATGAGCAAAATGGGGGTCAAAAAAAGACAAGTTATCATTGAATTGGATAATAATCATTCTGCAGTTGTTCAGGCAGGAGCAATGCAATGGATGATCGGTAATATTCAATCAACAACCGGCTTAAAAGGAGTCGGTGATTTGTTCGGTAAAATGTTAAAGAGTGCCGTAACAAAAGAAACAGCGGTTAAACCGGAATATGTCGGCAATGGTACTTTAGTTTTAGAACCGACCTATAAATATATAGTTTTGATGGACATTTCCGAATGGAATACTGGCGGAATGATTATTGAAGACGGCATGTTTTTAGCTTGTGATGGAAAAGTAGAACAAAAAATAGTAGCCAGATCAAATCTATCTTCTGCCGTTTTAGGAAACGAGGGCTTATTTAACTTATGCCTAAAAGGTAGCGGTATTGTCGCTCTTGAAAGCAATGTCCCTTACGATGAATTGATTGAAGTCGAACTAAACAATGATGTTCTGAAAATCGATGGAAGTTTTGCGGTATGTTGGAGTGCCGGCCTAGATTTCACCGTTGAAAGATCTTCTCAATCTTTAGTTGGCTCGATGGTCAACAGTGAGGGTTTAGTAAATGTTTACAGAGGCACCGGCAAGGTCTTGTTGTCTCCGGTAAACTCACGAACAGATAGTTTATTCGCAACAACACATAATTAATTTTTATATAAAGACTGTTTCAGACAAAAGCAGTCTTTTTTGTACACTGTTTTTCATCCATAACATCTCTTTAATTTTCAATGCAAATTCTGTTACCATCAAAGATAAAAACAGCGAAAATATAATGACAACTCATTAACAATCTTATAAAGGCAAAAAAATTAAGGTTTCCCTTAATTCATTTACACTTGGTGGAGACGAGGGGATTCGAACCCCTGTCCAAAACGTGTCCCACATTCAGACTTCTACAGTTTAGTTTATCAAATATAACAACAAATTTGATGACAAACAGTCAATATTTGCGTTTTCTCAATCAATTTCGGTCTCAATTATTGAGCATCTTATCGACCTATCCAGTGTATCTTACACCAATCCCTAACCCAATGGAGTAATTAAGGTTGAGGCTGCAAAGCAATATCGCTTAATTAGGCAGCAAATGATAATTGACGATTGTCAGTTATTTTTAATTTTGGTTTACGAGGAAAACCACCCCACTGCTATCCGAATCCAACTACGCCCTGTCGAATGCCAAAAACGCCCCCATTAATGACATTTTAAGGTAATAACCTTAAAATGTCAAATTAACTACCAATTAACCGCAATATCCAATTGCGTGGGATTGCGCGATGCAAATCCGCCGGTATCGCAAACTATACCGATACCCAAAGAACATTCAACCAAACTACCTCGCGGATACAAATTTAAATTTGCCGCTACCATGACATAATCGCCCAACATTTTTACGCCGTCTTCTCTGATCCAATAAATCTCATTATTGCCACAACGACGCATGATCGCTATAACTCCGGACATATCCAGATTATAGTATGTTTCCTTGCCTGTCGGTCCCTGAACTGTTCCTAATCTGCTGTTCAATACAGGCCCATACCAATCATTGTTATAAGTCGCCCGCTTCAATGCGGCAACTTCTTCTGTTGAACTTGTTATACAATTTCTGTCCACATAATAAATTCTACCGTCATATTTGATTTTCCAATAAGTAAAATCGTTTGTTCCGATTAATGTAGCTGTGTCATATTTAACAACATTTTTTAAATTCTTACCGTCTTCATTCGGAGAATTTTTTAAGGTCGTCGCATTGGTAAAGGTAACCGGTATATCTGTTTCCGTAAAAACATCTTCAAAAGTAAAAATTCTGGTCGCTATACTTTCTGTATACTCTTGTTTTTCATCAGCCAACGCGATGGATGCGACAACTCCTTTTTCTAAAAATACTTCTTCCTTAAAACTGAATAGAGCTAATGTCAGGAAGACCATTACCATTAGAATCATTCTGATATTTATTTTAATTCTCAATTCAAAACACCTGATTTCTTTTCAGGGACTATATTATTATAACATGTTTGTCAAATTTTATTTCCCGCTTGAGCCGAAACCACCTTCACCTCTCTCCGTACTGTCCAATTGTTCAGATTCCATAAATTCAATATCGAAGTAAGGAAGAATAACCAATTGGGCTATTCTTTCGCCTTTAAATATCTGCCTTTCTTCCGCAGAATCATTATGCAGCATAACTTTCAATTCTCCGCGATAATCACAATCAATGACGCCAACACAATTGGCCGGGCGCAAACCTTCTTTACTTGCCAACCCGCTGCGTGCAAAAACGGCGCCGAAATAACCTTGCGGTATCTCTATCGCTATACCGGTAGATACAGCCACTGTCTGCTTTGAAGCAATATTTAATTCATCGCAACTGTACAAGTCGTATCCGGCAGCATATTTACTTCCTCTAAAAGGAATAATTGCCTCCTTATTCAGTTTCTTTACTTTTACAAGCATTATAATTTCCTCCTATAGAAAATCCCTTAAAATTAAGGGATTTAATTCATTAATTCCAGCGCTTTCTGCATTTGAGTATCTAATTTATCATGTTCAACTGTCCAGTAACGAATAACCGCACTGTTCAAAGCTCCGGCATCTTCTTTATCCAAAATACCGTCAACAGTCAAGCCTTCAGCAGTTTCAAATTGCATCAACGCCTGTTGAGTCTGTAATGTAAAATATCCATCCTGTCGATCCACATCATAGCCTAAAAAATCCAACATGATCTGCATATTAGCTACATATTGAGAAACACTGTCATATCCGTAACTCTCATCATCCTGTAAAACCAAATGCGATAAATATAATGCTTCGTGTAATCTTACCGGATAATCCGGCTCAATTCCTTTACCGCCGATAAACACATTATTGCCACTCTTCCAAATCAAATCGGTATATTTCAAGGCACTTCCGTCTCTGAACATTTTCGTAATTTGGGCAACTCCTTTTCCGTAAGTCGTCTCTCCGACAGTTACAGCCCCGCAATTTTCTTTCATAGCCATAGTAAATACTTCCGAGCAACTCGCCGAGTAATCATTAGTCAAAATAACAATCTTATCATAATGATATTTATTGCCGCCTTGAGCGTAATCTACATACTCTTTACCATTGCGATCATATTCACGCATAATAACCGCACCTTTTTCCATAAAATAAGAAGATATGGTATTTAATGTCGAAGCATAACCTCCGGTATTATCTCTTAAATCTATAATCAATTTTGTTACATTGTTTTCCTGTAAATAGCGCAAATGATTCTCTAACTCTTCACCGGTACCGTCACTGAAGGAAGTAATTGACAATATTCCTACACCATTATCCTTTGCTTCCGAGAAGACCGTATTGGAAATTGTATCCCTGGTTATGTCTAAATCAAAGGTCTTATTACCTCTTAAAATTGTAACGGTGACAACAGTTCCTACCTTGCCCTTAATCGTATCAGCCATTTCCGCAATATTGTCTGCATTCAACTCCGTACCGTCAATAGCCGTTATAATATCGCCGGCAATAACTCCCGATTTTTCTGCCGGAGAAGAACGTATAACATCAGTAATAAAAATTTTACCATCCACTTCCTGATAAGTAACTCCGATACCGACAAATGATGATTCCAAAGAACCGGTAAAACTTGCCAATTCATCGGCAGTCATATACTCGGTATGAATATCTCCTTGAGCGTTAACCATTCCCTTAATGGCATCATTTATCAGTTTTTCACTGTATTCGTCATTGCTTTGACCATAATAAAAATCATTAAGCATATAATCATATACCGACTCTAAAACCGAAAATTGTCCGCTTGCGGAATTCGTACCGTTGCTTCTACTTAGACTGGCTACAAAATATCCGCTGCCAAAGCAAAAGAAAGCCGATAATATAACAAATAAAATAATCAACGTGTTTCTTAAAAAACTCTTTTTCATAAAAATCACCTTTTTAATTGTAACATAATTAACCGCCTTCCGCTTACAAGCTTTTTTTATTCTTCAAAGCGTTATCATCTACAAATTAGAAAAAATTTATGTTATATATAAATTGTGACAGTAAATAAACAGTGAATTTAATGTATCACTTCAGTAAATTTTTGAAAAGATAAAATCTTTTTGAATAAAGAAAGGAATGTTATATCGTTGATATAACAACAAAGGAAAAATTAATGGAGATTACTCTTGCCGACTTTATTTCTCAGCTTGCCAGTTATCCGGCATTAATCGTTACAACCGTTTTAACATTAAGTGTAATATTAGTAAACGGTTGGACAGATGCTCCTAATGCTATCGCAACTTGTGTATCAACCAGATCAATGCGACCGAAAAGTGCCATCATCATGGCAGCTGTATGCAATTTTTTCGGTTTGGTTTTTATGTCGCTGGTTAATTCTAAGGTTGCGGAAACGATTTATAACATGGTTGATTTTGGCGGTGTTGCTTCCGAAGCGTTGGTCGGCTTATGTGCCGCATTGGTCGCTATCGTAGTATGGGCAACTGCCGCCTCTTTTTTTGGCATACCCACCAGTGAAAGTCACGCTTTAATTGCCGGATTATCCGGAGCAGCAATCGCCATGCACAACTCCTTTGCCGGAATAAACGGTAAAGAATGGATCAAAGTCATCTACGGATTGGTATTTTCTACAGTGTTAGGTTTTATTTCCGGCTTTATTGTTGTCAAGATAATAGAAATAATCTGCAAAAATATGAACCGCGTTAAAACAAATGCTTTCTTCAAAAAAGCCCAAATCTTTGGCGGAGCCTCGATGGCTTTCATGCACGGAGCTCAAGACGGTCAAAAATTCATGGGCGTATTCTTATTAGGTATGTTTTTAGCAAAAGGACAAAGTGAAGTTAAAGAAGTTATTATTCCTATTTGGCTAATGCTGTTGTGTGCCATCACCATGGGCAGCGGCAGCGCCATCGGAGGAGAAAAAATTATCAAATCTGTCGGAATGGATATGGTTAAACTGGAATCCTATCAAGGATTTGCCGCTGATATTGTTGCTGCGGGATGTTTATTGTTATCGACACTGACCGGTGTACCCGTTTCAACTACACATACCAAAACTACCGCAATCATGGGCGTAGGTGCCGCTAAAAATCGCAAACGAGTCAACTGGACAATCGTTAAAGACATGATTTTAGCATGGGTATTCACTTTTCCCGGTTGCGGACTGGTCGGCTATTTAATGGCTAAAATATTTATAATGATTTTTTAAGGAGATAAAATTATGGCTAAAAAATATGATTATTTCAATTGTTTCACCCAAATGTCAAAAATTGCTTTTGAACAAGCAAATTTATTAAGTGCCACTTTAAACGAATACTCACAAGATACTATACAGGAAAAAATTGCGATCATGCATAATTTGGAAAGAGATGCCGATCAATTAAGACACGAATTATTGGAAAGGCTGCTGCATGAATTTTTACCACCGTTTGATCATGAAGACATTACCAACCTGATCGAAAGATTAGATGATGTTTGCGATACAATCGATGATGTGTTGATGCGCTTTTACATGTATGATATTCATACAGTAAGAAGTGATGTAGAAAATATCTGCCAAGGCATTATTGATTGCACTAACGAATTATCGGAATTAGTCGAACAATTTAAAAATTACAAAAAAGAGCCTAAGCCTCTATTAAAAATGATCAACGATGTCAATAAAATCGAAGAAATCGGAGACAGTTATTACATGGAATCCACTCATAAATTATTCTGCAGCAACAA
>JAUNFB010000056.1 GCA_030525245.1 Erysipelotrichia bacterium | reverse complement strand
TACATTGGCTGCATTGAACAGGGCTTTATCGCTCATCGAGCTCTTACTCATAGAAAGATACCTCCTTTAGCTTTCTGTTAGTATTCTATCACACGAAATTTAGTATGTCAATACTAAAAATGAAATCAGATGTAAATTTTTGTGACGAGTTGAACTTTTTAATTATTCCACACTTTTTAATTATTCCTCTGGCAGCCGGTTTTGAGGGGTAAGTTCCAAAGGCCACAGAACCGGCCAGCAACAATCGAATAAACAGAAAAAGAGCTTCTGAAGCTCTGCTGCAAAACACAGCGGAACCTCGAAAGCCCTTTATTTCAAGCCTTTTTCAGCACTTATGTGCCGGAGAAGGCTTTTTCTGTTTGTATCAAAGACAGCGTTTTTATAGAACCTGCATGCGGTAACGGGAATTTCTTAGCGGAAATTTTATCTCGAAAATTAGCAACCGCAAAGAGGTTATATAAGAGTAATCCGTATGATTTCGACAGATATTCGGTTCTTGCTGTTTCAAGTATCTATGGTGTGGATATCATGCAGGATAATACAGAAGAGTGTCGCAAACGATTGTATATGATTTGGGATAAAGAATACAAAGCTGTTTGTAAGAAACAATGTGCGGAAGACAGCCGTAAAACCGTCAAATATATTCTCAATAAAAATATTTTGTGTGGAAATGCTTTGACACTTATGTGCGTTGATGAACATCAGAAGGATACTGACAAACCGATAATTTTCTCCGAATGGAGTTTAATGGCTGGAACAAAGTTGAAAAGAAGAGATTTTCGTTTAGATGTTCTGTTAAAAGCAAATGAGAAACCTAAACAAAAACAATGCTCTTTGTTTGAAAAAGATGACACAAGCGAGTATTTATCAATAAATCCTGTTACAGGAGAATATATGGCTAAGCCATTAAGTGAGTATCCACCAATAGATTATAGGAGGATATGGGAAAATGGTTGATAGTTTTTTTGATCGTATTAATAAAAACAAAACACAGCATACTCCTGATGTTTTGAGTTGCTTAGCAAATCTTTCCAACGATGAGGTGTTTACTCCTCCTGATGTGGTAAATAAAATGTTAGACCTTTTACCACAAGAGTTGTTTAGAGATCCAAATTCTACATTTTTAGATCCCGCTTGTAAAACCGGTGTTTTTCTGCGCGAAATTGCTAAGAGATTATTAGTAGGCCTTGAAGATAAAATACCCGACTTGCAACAGCGTATTGACCATATATTTCATAAGCAACTTTATGGTATTGCCATTACAGAGCTGACAAGCTTGCTTTCCCGCCGAAGTCTTTATTGTTCCAAATATCCGAATGGACCGTATTCAATCACGCACTTTGATGACGCTGAGGGGAATATTCGGTACAGAAGAATAAACCATACTTGGGTTAATGGAAAATGCAAGTATTGCGGGGCAAACAAAGAGCAGTGGAAAAGGGATAAAAAATTAGAGACATATGCATATGAACTAATTCACCTGAGCGATCCCAAGGAGATTTTTAATATGAAATTTGATGTGATTATATCAAATCCGCCATATCAGTTAGCAACAGGTGGCGGTTCGGCACAAGCTATGCCTATATATGATAAGTTTGTTTTATCGGCTAAAAAGTTAAATCCAAGATACCTTTCAATGATTATCCCATCTCGTTGGTTTGCTGGAGGAATGGCACTGGATAAATTTAGAAAAGAGATGTTGGAAGATACACATATTACAAAACTGGTAGATTTCAGTAATGCAAAAGACTGTTTTCCGGGAGCAAGTATTGGAGGCGGAGTTTGTTATTTTTTACGAGATAGAGAGCGTAGCGGCCCTTGTGAAGTAATAAATCAGCATAACGGTAACATTACAAAATTAGTAAGAGCATTAAATGAGTACGACATTTTTGTCAGATATAATGAGGCTATTGATGTAATTAAAAAAGTTAAAAGTTATGGTGAAAACTCTATGTCCACTATTTGCAGTTCACTGAGCCCTTTTGGTATTAGCTCATCAGAAAGAGGTGCGGAAAAGCCTTTTAATAATTCAATTGCACTTTATTCCAGTAAAGGCATTGGATATATAAAAGAAACAGCTGAACTAAGGCAAAACCCATTATTTGAGCAATACAAAGTTATGGTAAGTAAAACAACTGCTGAACATGCTGGAGAGCCTGATAAAGATGGTAAATTCAAAGTTCTGTCAACAATAAAAATACTTGGTCCAAAAGATGTTTGTACTTTCTCATATTTTGTTATTTCTGGAGTGAATAATAATGTTGAGTGTGAGAACTTAGTATCGTACTTAAAGACAAAATTTGCACGATTTTTGATTCTTCAAGCTGTTTCCTCAATTAACTTAACAAAAGATAAATTCTGCTTTCTTCCGATTCAGGATTTTTCTCAAAAAATTGATGATGAGTTTCTATATAAAAAATACAACTTGTCTGATAATGAAATATCGTTTATTGAATCTATGATTAGACCATATGGAGGTGACAACTAATGGCAGCAAATATTAGTTTAGCCGATATTTTACAGAACCGTCCTGATGCTGTTCCGACTATTTACGGTTATACATTGCCTACTGTTAGCGATCATGTTGGATATATTAAAATCGGATATACCGATCGAGAAGATGTTGAAATCAGAATTAAGGAACAATTACATACGGCAGCTATTTCATATGAAATTTTATTTAAAGAATCTGCTATGCGTTCTGACGGTACTTGTTTTACGGATAAAGATATTCATCGTTTGTTGAAAAAGAAAGGCTTTGGGCAATTAAATGAAGGAAAAGATCATAATGAGTGGTTTTATTGTTCTAAAGATGATGCGTTAACAGCTATTGAAGAAATTCGCACCGGTAGACGTTTTGAGGGACAGCGGACTTGGAATTTTACTATGCGAAAGGAACAAAAGGATGCTGTTGAGATGACGAAAGAATATTATATTCGGGCAGAGAAGGAAGATCCTGAACGACCTTCTAAATTTTTGTGGAACGCGAAAATGCGTTTTGGTAAAACTTTTGCGACTTATCAGTTAGCGAAAGTAATGAATTTCAGGAAGATTTTAATTTTAACATTTAAGCCGGCTGTGGAGTCGGCATGGCAACAGGACTTATCACGTCATGTTGATTTTGACGGTTGGCAGTTTGTTTCTAATAAGGAAGCAAAATTTGATGCTAAAAAATTAGATGAACAGTTTGATACTTGTGATAAGTCGAAACCTGTTGTTGTCTTCGGATCTTTTCAGGATTTACTTGGAACAAATGATGTCGGCGGTATTAAGTCTAAAAACGAGTTTATTCATTCTGTCAATTGGGATTTGGTAGTATTTGATGAATATCACTTTGGTGCATGGCGCGAGAATGCGAAAAATCTTTTTGAAAAATTCGATGAGGAAAATAATGACTTTGATATAGAGAAATATCAAAAGGAAGAAGCCGGTAATGCGATTAATGAGACATTTTTGCCTATTACATCCGGGCATTATTTGTATCTTTCGGGGACGCCGTTTAGAGCTTTAAATTCTGGTGAGTTTTTAGAGGATCAAGTGTTCAATTGGACATATTCCGATGAGCAACAAGCCAAGCAAAATTGGAAAGGGCAAGAAAGCAATCCTTATGCCTCATTGCCGAAAATGGTGATGCTGACTTATAAGGTGCCGGATTCTATTACCAATGTTGCGGTAAATGACGGTTATGATGAATTCGATATTAACGAGTTTTTCCGCAGTGAGTATGCGGAAAAAGGTAAACCGGAAACCGCACGATTTGTATATGAAGATTATGTACAAAAGTGGTTAAAAATGATTCAAGGTAATTATATGCCTGTTGATGGTTTGAAGTTGGGTGCCGAACGCCCGCCAATGCCTTTTTCGGATGTCACTTTGTTAAATGCTTTGGCGCATACGCTTTGGTTTTTGCCGAATGTAGCGAGTTGTTATGCAATGAATAATTTGTTGCGTCAAAAACAGAACAACTTCTTTGCTGATTATAAAATTATTGTATGTGCGGGTGCTAAAGCCGGTATCGGTGCAGAAGCATTGAATACTGTACTGAATGAGATTGGTGATCCGCTTAAAACAAAAACAATAACATTATCTTGCGGAAAACTAACAACGGGAGTAACGGTAAGACCTTGGACCGGTGTGTTTATGTTACGCAACTTAAACTCTCCGGAGACTTATTTCCAAACAGCATTTCGGGTTCAATCTCCTTGGACAGTCGCGAACAACCATGGAGAACAAGAGATTATAAAACCTGAATGTTACATATTTGATTTCGCGTTAGAAAGGGCTTTGCGACAGCTTGCGGATTATGCTTGCCGCTTAAAGGTTGATGATACAAGTCAAGAGCAAAAGGTGTCGGAATTTATCAAATTCTTACCGATATTGGCTTTTGATGGCTCTTCAATGAATAAAATTGATGCACAGGATATATTGGATATTACTTATGCGGGTACTTCGGCAACATTATTGGCTAAACGATGGCAAACAGCCTTGCTGGTACATGTGGATAATGATACGCTAAAAAAATTACAAAATAATCAAGAAACATTGGATGCGTTAATGAATATTGAAGGTTTCCGCTCGTTGAATGCGGAAATACAAACGATTATAAATCGTTCTGAGAAAGTTAAAAAGCTACGAAAAGATAAAGGTGATGATCTTAGTAAAAAGGAGCAAAGAGAACTTTCTGAGGATGAAAAGAAAGTTAAATCATTACGCAAACAGGTACAGGAAAATTTGTTGAAACTTGCTGCCCGCATTCCGGCATTTATGTATCTTACAGATTATCGCGAACAATCGTTAAAGGATGTTATAACGCAAATTGAACCGGAACTTTTTAAAAAAGTAACCGGTCTTTCGGTTAAAGACTTTGATGTTCTTTGTTCTATTGGTTTGTTTGATTCAGAAAAGATGAATCAAGGTATTTTCGGATTCCGTAAATATGAGAATTCGAGTCTTTCTTATACCGGAATTGATAAACATGATGGAGAGAATATTGGCGGCTGGGATACGGTATTGCGTCGTCAAGAATTTGAAGAATTATATTCAAAACAACAAGCAACACTTACCGATTTATCCGAAACAATTGTTTCTACTGCCGATATGAAACTCAATCAGCAGACAGCAGTTAATATAAATTATGATAATGAAAAAACAAATCAAATCAATTCTAAAAAGAAATGGGAGAAAATATTGACTTCTGTTTGTGTCGGTACAATTGTTGATCACAAGAAGTTTGGCAAAGGGGAGGTTGTTAAGATGGATAAAGACAAAAAATTTATTCAAGTAAAATTTAAAGAAGGAGAAAAGCGATTCATTTTTCCTACATCCTTCATTGATGGTTATTTGAATATCGAACATAAATAGAATATTAGTTGCTTACAAAACAATTGAATGAGTCTTTATAATGAAAAAACAAGGCACGATTTCCTTTTTACAGGGAATAAGCCTTATTTTTTGTGTTCAAGGATTTTTTGTTTCTGACAGAGCAAACAGTGGAACACAATTCCCTTGTTTCTTATATAATAATAAGGGAAAATTCGCACAATCCATTGACTGTTCCATTATTTTGTGCTATTTTTTGAGGGAAAAAGAACGGAGGTAAGGGAATGAGAGCCTTTAACTATTCCGCAATCAAGGAGCAAAAGTGGGATTCGGATATCTTAGGATTGATTGCAGCCATATACAAAGAAACTGGTAAGCAGGAACTGTATTTGAAGCAGCGTCCGCAGGAACTCGAAAGGCTCGTTGAAATTACCAAAATACAAAGCACCGAAGCATCAAACGCCATTGAAGGAATTGTTACTACAAACACACGGATACGGCAGCTTATTGAGAAAAAGACCACGCCGAGAAACCGTGATGAGCAGGAAATCGCAGGATACCGTGATGTGCTGAACATCATTCACAATGATTTTGATGCAATTCCCATTACACAAAACTATATTTTGCAGTTTCATAAAATCCTGTACAGCCACATGAACAATCCCG
>JAUNFB010000001.1:38650-94773 GCA_030525245.1 Erysipelotrichia bacterium | reverse complement strand
CTTACGAAGACTGCTGCCGATCTTCTTTATTATCCCTTCCATTTATTGTTTCCTCTAACTTTCTATTACAGAAGTATTCTAACATATTTTTTTAATTATTTACAATAATATCGATAAAAATACAAACAAATAGCTGCAGCAGATGCAACATTTAATGATTCAAAGGAATCCATTTCTATGCGTACACTTTCATCACAATATTTTATGGCTTCCTTACTTAGTCCGTTACCCTCATTTCCCAATAATATAGCATACTTATCATACTTTGTAGCTTGAGATAAGTTGTATTCACTTTTTGGTAAGGTTGCAATTATTTTGCCTTGCTGACTGTGCACAAAATCAATTGCTTTCTTCAAAGTAGTTCTCTCTAACGGCATTCTCATTATCGCACCTTGCGATGCCTGTACTGTTTTTTCATTATATATGTCGGCACAGTCACCTGTTAAAAATACGCCGTCGTACCCGAATGCTAAGGATGTGCGAATAATTGTACCTACATTACCTGGATCCTGCACATTTTCTAAGATGACAAATCTACCTCCGTAATCAATTTTTATTGGCGGAATTCGACAAATAGCGACATAGTCATTTAATGATTTGTTGTTTTGTATTTTTGCCATAACTTGATCCGATACATAAGTAGGATTAAGTCGAATAAATGATTTTTTACCTTTGCGGGCAATTAAAGTTACTACTAAATTAACTTGTGCAGCTTCTTCAATCAAATGTTTCTCTTCAACCATAAACAAGCCATATTTGTCTCTGTTCTTTTTTTGTTTTAAACTACACCACATTTTAACATTGGCATTATCCAATGAAGTAATTATTTCCATTTTATCTCCTTTACAAAGGAAATCCGGATTAAACCGGATTTCGCTTTTTATTTCATAATTTCATGGCAGCGATTGCACAATCCGTTCTCATCAACGTGTTCGGCAACGTTCCAACATCTTGGACATACATGACCGTCAATTTTTTCAATTTTAATATAACCCGTAGGATATTCCTGATATTTTTCTTCCGTGAACTTAAATTGTGAAGCAATAACATATTGAGCCATTTCATGTTCTGAGAAACCGGCTAAACATGGTTCATATTCTTTCTTAGGGCAGTAATAAATTCTTGCCTCTAAAGCCTTTTTAATCATACCGGCAGCTTTTGCCTCTTCCAAAGCCTTTAGCAGATCGCTTCTTACCTGCATGTATTTACTCCAACGTTCTTTATCTTCACTTTCATCTTCATATACTTGCTTTTGCGGCATACTTTCTAAGAAAATACTGGTTTTTTGCGGTTGGAAATATGAATAAACTTCTTCCATTGTATATGATAAAATCGGAGCCCACATTCTGCACAAAGCATCTGTCACATGGTAGAATACGGTTTGAATTTCTCTTCTGCGAGAAGCATTTTTCTTTTCGATATATAAGGTATCCTTAGCATAATCCATGTAGAAGGCGCTCAAGGTGTTATTCATGAAATTAAACAAAGTATTATTAACAGAGATGAAATCATAATCATTATAAGCTTTTGTTACTTTATCGATAACATCGTTTAAAGTTATCATTACATATTGATCTACCGAACGCAAGTCATAATAATCGATTGCATCTCTTTCGTAGTTGAAATCATCCGGATTAATATTTCCTAACAAAAAACGGAATGTATTTCTAATTTTACGATATTCTTCCGAACTGATTTTGAACAGTTCATCCGAACACTTTAAATCTGCTTGGAAATCAACAGAAGCAACCCATAAACGTAAAATATCAGCGCCATACTTATTGATGATATCTAGCGGATTAATAGTATTTCCTTCAGATTTACTCATCTTTCGACCCTGGCCATCAACAACATAACCATGACTCAAAACTGCTTTGTATGGGGCTTGATCGTTAGTAGCAACGCCAACAATTAAGCTAGAATTGAACCAGCCGCGATATTGATCAGAACCTTCCAAATATAAATCACAAGGATATGGATATCCACGACGTTTAAATGTATTGTGTGATGAACCTGAATCGAACCAAACATCCATAATATCTTTTTCTTTTGTGAAAACACCGTTTGGTGAATGTTCATTTGTATATCCTTCCGGCAATAAATCCTTGGCATCTCTTTCAAACCAAACGTTTGAACCGTATTCTTCGAATAAATCAGCTACATGTTCAAATACTTTTTCATCAATAATAGGTGTTTTATCTTCTCCATAGAAGATTGGAATAGGCACACCCCAAACTCTTTGACGAGAAATACACCAATCGCCGCGATCCTTAATCATGTTGTAAATTCTTACCTTGCCAAATTCATTAACCCAATTAATATGGTCAATAGCATCAAGCAATTCAGCTCTGATTTTTTCGATAGAAGCAAACCATTGAACAGTGGCCCGGAAAATTACCGGTTTCTTCATTCTTTCATCATGCGGATAACTGTGCGTGATCCACTCATTAGCTAATAAATGTCCGCATTCATCAAGCCACATGACAACATCTTTATTAGCATCAAATACAAATTTTCCGGCTAATCTTTCTCCGGCTTGAGCAGTTAAACATCCCTTATCATCGACCGGGCAATAAGCTGGTAAGCCATATTTTTGTCCGATATAGAAGTCATCCAATCCATGTCCCGGAGCAGTATGAACACAACCTGTGCCGTCTTCATCAGTAACATGATTTCCTAAAATAACCAATGATGTCTTTTCAGGATATAATGGATGTCTGGTAGTAATATATTCCAATTGTTGACCGGTAAATGTCTTCAATACTTCATAATCGGTAAGATTAAATTTCTGCATCAGTTTATCGACCATTTTTTCCAAAACGATCAATTTACCTTTACTTGTCTTAACCACGGCATAAGTAAATGACGGATTTAAACAGATTGCTAAATTGGCCGGAATTGTCCAAGGAGTTGTTGTCCAAATGACGAATTTTTCATCACCATCCAATATACCCTTGCCATCCACAACATCAAAAGAGACATAAATTGTCATATCTTTCTTATCTTTATAGAAAATTTCACTGTCTGCGACAGCTGATTCTCTTTCCGGAGACCAATAGATTGGCTTTAATCCTTGAAAAATCAGGCCTTTCATTGCCATCTTACCGAATGTACGAATTTGATCAGCTTCAAATGTCTTATGCAAAGTGATATACGGATTTTCATAATCGGCAACAGTGCCTAATCTTTTCTCCGTAGCCATTTGAATAGAAATTTGACTCTTAGCGTATTCTTCGCATTTAGCTCTAAATTCGGCAATCGACATTTTCTTACGATCATAACCTAATTTAGCCATGGCATTTTCAATAGGTAAACCATGAGTGTCCCAACCAGGATAAAAAGGTGTATTGTATCCCATCATATGTTTTGACTTCACTACAAAATCCTTTAAGCAACGGTTCATTGCTGTTCCCATATGTAAATTTCCATTAGCATACGGAGGTCCGTCATGCAGCATAAAATAAGGTTTATCTTTATTTTGAGCAATCATCAAATCATATAAATGCATCTTTTCCCATTTTTCCAAGATTGCCGGTTCTTTTTTCGTTAAATTTCCCCGCATTTCAAAATCGGTCTTCGGCATTAACAAAGTGTCTTTATAATCCATAATCTATTTTCCCTTCTGTAATAAATAAAAAAACGTCCGATAAAGGACGTAATTAACGCGGTACCACCTTTTTTCACAAAATATGTGCACTCGAATCCTTAACGCAGATATACGATACTTCCTCCAAATTTATCGAAAGTACAGCTCCAAAGTGATATCTTTTGATTGAATCTGATTGACTTGCACCAAATGTCAATTCTCTGCTTTCCATCAATTCAAAAGCCTGTCTTTTTCACAGCTTTTTATTTTTCTTCGTTCTTCTTAAACGGATCTGGTAAAACTATCGAATCATATTTATTGAGTTTATTAACCAAATCGTTTATCGAATCCAAAACTTCTTTACGACTATTCAAAGCTTCGGTATTGTAAGCTTTTAATTCATCAATATACCCTTGCACTTCCATAATCGCTTCCTGAATAATGTTATCAGCATTGCTCCTGGCTTCATCAATCATTGAATTCGCCTCTTTCAATGCCAATCTGGCAACATCATCAGCTTGTTTTTCCCGCATTGACAATTCTGAAACCAATAATTGATATCTTTTCTTGATCATAGTGAATTGGTTATTAACTGTCTCTATCTGTTTTTGATACATCATAATCTTCTCATTCAACTGCTGAATATGATATTCCAATCTATCAATTTCGTTATTTACCTGATAACAGTCATAACCGTTAGGGACTAAATTAAATCTACGTAATTCACCCATAGAAAACTCCTTTTCAAATGTACTTGTCAATACTTAATATTATTTTACCACTTTTTATATTCTTTTGTATATCTTTTATTCTATATCTGCCAACTTTTTTTATTGATAATATATCTTCTGCTTTACACAAATAGTCACATTGCTCAATTTGGCGAAAATTAACATTTACTAATCCGGCATTAATGCGTTCTTTGCTTTTTTCCCGACTTTTACGAATAATAGCCCCAACAATACTGTCTAATCTAGTCGAATTAACTGTAACATTAAAATTATCAAATTTAAAGGTTTGGGTATGAAATTCAACTTTTCGAAAGTCTACATTACATTTTCCGATTTGTTTAAAATTATCAATTAAATAATCAGCAATTTCATTATGACAATACAGAAAAATCTTTTCATTCTCAACCCAATAATCTCCGATCTTGCCAATATCAATTCCTAAATTATAAACGGCACCTTTAATATCACGATTGTCCAAAACATTAAATCGCTGATTAAACTTCGCCTCTAAACAAGTCAATACTTCACTATCATTTGTTTTATTACCGATAATTAAAACTTTGCGTACTGATTGCATGTAACCACCGAAAAAGTGATAATCACAGCTGTCAGACAGATATCGCTTTATTACTTCTAAAGCATCAGGATTATAAAAATCACTGACCGCATTACGACCGTAATTTTGATAATTAAAGACCAAATTATCTATTTTTTTCAGCAACAGTTCGTAACCGTGAAAATGCTGAAAAATTTCGTTATTCACTTACTTCAACTTTGCCATCTACAGGCATATCATTCGGAGCAAATAAGAATACATTGTTATCAACTTTTTGATAACTTCCTCTAATCGCAAAAGTAACACCGGTTAGATAGTCCAACAATCTCGTCCCACTGCTCTCATTTAGTTTATGAATATTAACGATAACAGCCTTGCCTTTTAACAAATACTCAGCAACTTCCTTGGCATCATCATAACTGCGAGGTTCTTTAACAATCATTTTGGCATTGCTGACAGCTTTAACTTGTTGGTTGCGCGGTTCTTCGTATGCACTTGTATTTTCTTCAGAATAAGATTCTTCTTCATCATCTTCATCTTCTTCACAGAAAGCATTGCTAAAAAAATTTTTTAATTTTTCTCCCATAATTAATCTCCTTCAACTATTCTATTATACAACAATTCGCATATATTTTTCCACCTACTGCAATCAATATAAAAACCTGCAAATGCAGGTTTTTATACTACTTCTAAAACGCCGTAATCACCGTCTTTACGACGATATATTACTGAGACAAGATTTGTATCTTTATCTCTGAATATATAGAAATCATGATCGGCAAGTTCCATTTGAATGATGGCTTCATCAACATCCAAATCATCAACGACAATTCTCTTTACTTTGCTGATAGCATCTTTTGAAAAATCATAATTCTCATCTTCTAAAAATGCCTTAGCTAATTTTTCTTTATGACGACGATTTAAACGTGTCTTTTGTCTTCTGATTTGATCTTCTAATTTATCAATAGAATCATCAATCGCATTTTTCAATTCTTTATCGACTACTTCACTGCGCAAGTAGCCGATTTTAGAAGGTATAGTTATTTCCAGTTTGACATTATTACCATGCTTCTTGACAATTGCTTGTGCAATTGTTTCTTGATCAATCAAGAGATATTTGTCCAAAAATGACAATTTGTCAGAAATTCTCTTTTCTACATCTGGATTAATCACTACATCTTTTGCATAAACATTAACTTTCATACTATTACCTCCTATGCGTTAATATTTTAATGGCTTAATATTTTGTTTAGCCATTGATATAATTCATAAAGCGAATATGAATCCAAACCGCAGTATTCATACAATTGTTTATAATAGTTCAATTTTTCCTTATCATCGGACTTTTCCATCAAACGATGAATTTCCACAGCTTGTACTCCATTGCCGACTTCTAAGTTGTTATAAGAATGTTCCTTATCAATCATATTTTCTAATGTTTTAAGCGTAAAATTACCTCGCATTCTGACATCGTAAACTACACCATTGATAAACGGCAAAGCCATGTCAACAATCCGTTTAGTAATATCTTCAATTTGTTCACGATACTGAGGAAAATATTCGGACAACTCTTTTAGACGTAATTTTTCCGCACCATTGGCGTTATATGCCAATATCGTTCCGGTTTGCGGGATCGCTTGTAATAAGGACTCCAATAGCGGTAAACGATCATCATGCTCACCGATGAATTCATAATGTTTTAATTCATTACCGTCATAAACATGCAAGGAGTATTGAAATAGCAATACATCCATCGGTTTCATCATTTCATAAGGCGGTATCGGAAATAGATCCCATTCAAAATCGATAAAAGATAATGGAAATTCAAAGCGGCTCAGCCAATCTTTCAGTGCTAATTTATCCACAAATAATCCATCAGCTTTATCAGCCATAATTTGTGCATATTGCACACGATTACCTTCTATTAGATCAATATCAGCATCTTTCAGATAGCGAATACCGTTATCATACATTTTTTCTTTATATCTGCCGGAAACCAAAGTCAAAATACTGTTATCTTCTTTAATAACTTTGTCCGGAAAACACTTTTCATAATAACTGCATCTTTTTCGACCCGAACATCCCGGTTGTTTATTTGGAAAATCTTCGTCATGATAATCTTTCATCTGTTGCAACAAGTCATTCCAATCATAAGAATACTTATTAACGATATCCTTTATTTTTTTACCATTGCCATTTTTAGAGAAAGAATCGGTTAAAATCCATAATTTTTTATCATCAAGATTTTTTTCTCGAATATAATCCTTGTTTAAATATAAGAGATAAATATTTCTTATTTGCAATCCACAATTACTTAAAACATATTGACATAAAGACATATCAATTCCCATATCATCATTGATATATATAGAGCAATTAATAAAATAGATATCACAAATATTATCGGCAATTAAATGAAATAAAGGAATTTTAACTCTTAAATCATTGTATTCGAAACGTGCTTTAAATATCCAAGCACACTTATTCATCTTTTCAAAAGAATCAGCTGCAGTTTCATTTACTTCACCGCTTAATGTATCCTTTATATCCAATTTTCTCTTTATACTTTCTGAAATATCAATATTGATATTCATAAAAGGAAAAGGTTTACTGTTTTCATCTTCTGTCGCTAATTTATATAATTTTTTACAACGCAAGAACTTTTTAACATCTGATACGTGCATTACTTCTACCTCACCCATATTATAGCATATATTAAATATGGATATAAATAAAAAATTAGATATAAGCATACCGTATATTTAACTTCTATAAAAACAATCTCATTTCGTTTAAAAAACTTAAGCAATATAACGCATTTTTTCATTAAATAATAAAAAGATGAAGTGATCCTCATTTTCAACTACTGATGTTCACTTCATTATTCGTTATAAATGGTCTTAGTCTTTGAATGCTTGAGAAAACAATTTTTGACTTACAAAGTTGATTATTAAAATTACGACAATCATAATAATTAACTGAACAAATTTTGAAATGCTTTCCGGAACTAATAAATCAATCCCCAACATCGTAATAAACAAAGACACTATCGGTTGATTTATCCAGTAAATTATTGTTTGATATAAATTACATTTTCTATTGCCGCTTTTAATTTCTTCAGATACTTTTTGTTCAAAATCTATGTAATTCTTTTGAGAGTTATATTTCTTTTCTAAAATTTCTAAATGATATATTTGCCGATCATTTTCATAGCAGTCCACAAATAGCCAAGCAATTAAATAATATGTTATAAAGAAATTTATGAAACATATTAAAATAATCCATTTGGTAGCAAATACTCTTTCCAAAAGAAAATAATAAATCAGTGCTTGCCATAATAAAGCATATACAAAAATATTTTGAGTTACTCTATACATAGTCAATTGCATATACCCTTGAGGTACTGTCACATTGTTTTTAATGTTTTCCAATATTTCTTCTAGTTTTTTTTTCATAAAAATAATCCTCCCTATCTATTTTATACCATATTCATTTTTTATATTCAATAAAAACATTATTATATTGTAAGCGTTTTGCTGATATTTTATGAAAAAAGCTCCGTTAGGAGCTTAAGTTTATAAATTGCTTACATTGTGATATACATTTTGTACATCATCAACATCATCAAGTAAAGTTAATAAACGCTTGAATAAGTTTACATCTTCTTCAGCAGTTAATTCTACTGTTTCTTGAGGTAATAATTTGTTTTCCAAAATAACAAATTCCGTTTCACCTTTAGCAGCTTCAATCGCATCTTTAGCTTTAAACAAATCCGTTGGTTCAACATAAACAGTTACATAACCTTCATCATCACTTTCCACATCTTTGACATCAACATCAGCCATCATCAAGATATCCAATACTTCTTCTTCATTTGCTTTAAAAGAAAGAATTCCTAAATTATCATATTGATAAGATACACAACCTGCTTTTCCCATATTGCAGTGAGCCTTATTGAAACAGCTTCTTACTTCTGCTAATGTTCTGTTAGAATTATCCGATAATGTGTCAATAATAATTGTAGAACCTGATGGTCCGAAACCTTCATATCTGTTAGCGATATAAGCTTCACCAGTATTTCCTTTTGCCTTTTCAATATTTCTCTTAATTACATCGGCCGGAACTTGTGCAGCCTTGGCTTTTTCTATAACTCTCTTCAAAGTTTGATTCATGTTAGGATCGGGAACGCCACCCTTGGCAGCCATGTAAATTTCCTTGCCGTATCTTGAATAAATCTTTGTCTTCTTTGCAGCAGTAGCAGCCATGCTGGCAGCTCTGACTTCATGAGCACGTCCCATTGTTAATTCTCCTCCTAATCATTTTTACCTATTTTAACAAGTTCACACTAAGTGCTTAAATATTATACCACTTTAATTAATAAAATAATACTATTCTCTTAATGTAGCATTTAAATTCCTTGAAAGGCTGTCCAATACCTTACTGTGAACAGGAGCAATATCTTTTTCGGTCAGAGTTTTTTCATTACTGCGATAAATAACACTGATTGCTACACTCTTATAACCGGACATGATTCCTTTTCCTCTGTAAATGTCAAATATTTCGACATTGCTCAATAAATTTCCGGCTGCTTTTTTTACAGTATTAATAATTTGTTCAGCAGTAATTTTTTCCTCAACCAATAAAGCCAAATCATATTTAACTGATGGATATTTATTAATTGGTACGAATTTTACTTTAGCCGGTTTTTCATTAAAAATACGTTTTATATCCAGTTCGGCTAAAATGCATTCATCAATATTATATTTAACTTCTGTTTGCGGATGTGAATGTCCCATAACGCCAATTAATGTTCTACCCAAATAAATTTCCGCACTCTTGTTCGGGTGTAAGATATTATTCTCTTGTTTTGGTTTTTGGAAAGAAACTCGTTTTTCATCATATCCGAATTTTGCCAAAATATTTAAAATAATTCCTTTTAAACGATAGAAATCATTAATTTCAACTATCTTTTGCCATTTAGAAACCGTCGATTGTTTAGACATAGCTAAAGACAAATGTATACTGTCATTACCATCATCGGAATAAACATTAGCAAATTCAAACAGAGAATATTCGTTATGGCCTCTGTTGGTATTATAAGAAATAACATCTAACATTGATGGTAACAAACCTGTACGATAATATCTTCTGTCTTCACCCATTGCATTAGCAATTCTAACCGGTGTTCCAATACTAAAGATATTTTCAGCATTCTTTTCTGCCGATACTAACGAATAAGTGATAACTTCATTAAAACCATAGCCCAATAACATTGATGATATTATTCTTTCTTCTTTGCCACATTCCGAATAATGAGCTTGGGTTGTTGGCATCTTCGGTAAAGTAGATACGATATTCTCATATCCTAAGACTCTGATAACCTCTTCAGCTAAATCGTTATATACTTTAATATCTGTTCGGTATGACGGAATTGTTGTTTCGATGGTATCATCATCAATTTTCTTCGGAGCAAAATCTAAACGTTCATAAACCGCAAAGACATCATCATATTTAAATTCAGTTCCCAATAATTTGTTGATTTTAGATACTTTACTCTGAATAACTGTCTGATTATATTCTTCATTAGAAAAAACAACAGTTTGTTCAACATTCTTGGCATCAGCCAGTTTCAACAATAATTCGATACTTCTTTCAGTTGCCTTAATTGCAGCCTGCGGATCAATTCCCTTAGAAAATCTGGTTGCCGCTTCTGTTAACAATGATAATCTTCTGGATGTATTGCGGACATTTAATCCGTTAAAGTGTGCAGCTTCGATAATAATTCCTTGAGTATTTTCATCAATTTTGCTGTCATCACCACCCATGATTCCGGCATAACCGATGGCTTTTCCCTCAGTAGTAATCATAATATCATCTTCTAATACCTGATGTTTTTGACCATCTAAAGCCGTATATTCTTCATGAAGACCTGTTTTTACTGTAATTTCTCTTGCCGGTATTTTTGCTAAATCATAGAAATGCAACGGTTGACCGGTTTCCAACATTACAAAGTTAGAAATATCAACCACATTATTTATAGATTTAATTCCTGCAGCATGTAAAGCATCAATTAGCCATTGCGGTGATTGCTTAATCGTTAAATTATTAACTATTGTTCCGGCAAAATAACTGCATTTAGGAGTTTCTGATTTGATGTGTAATGTACTTTCTTTTTTAGGACATGTATATGAATAATCAGGAAGAATAACTTTTTTATTTAGTAATGCTCCAACATCTTTAGCCAATGCCCACATACTCATGCAATCGGCTCTGTTAGGTGTCAAGGATACATCGTAGATCGTATCATCAAGATGCAGATAAGCTAATACATCCCTGTTTCCTACAGGCGCATTCTCATCCAAAACCTCTATTCCGGCTAATTGCTCTTCGCTTAATTGCTTTTTATCAACGCCCAACTCAAATAAAGCACAAATCATGCCATTTGACTCTTCGCCTCTAACTTTACCCGCTTTTATCTCACCGGCAGGTAATATACATCCCGGCAAAGCAACAATTACTTTTTGTCCGACTTGAACATTCGGTGCACCGCAAACAATTTGAATCTGTTGATCACCGATATCTACTTGACAAATATGCAAGTGATCAGAATTAGGATGCTTAACACAAGATAAGACCTTGCCAATAATTAAATTTGTAGCATAGGCCTGTTTTTCAATTGTTTCCACCTCTAATCCGCCTTTAGTCATTATTTGGGCTAATTCATTAGGGCTGGTATCATTTAAATCTATATATTGTTTCAGCCAATTATATGTAACTCGCATAACTGTTCTCCTTTATTCAAATCTCTTATAATTATCTAAAAATTCGATATTGTTGCTGTAAAAATTTCGGATATCATCTATACCATATTTCAACATTGCTACTCGTTCCACACCGACACCTAAGGCAAAGCCTGAATATTTTTCCGAATCTATTCCAGCCATTTCCAACACATGCGGATGAACCATACCGGCGCCTAAAATTTCAATCCATCCGGTCTGCTTGCATGTCGGGCAGCCCTTACCGCCGCATATATGACAAGATACATCAATCTCCAAAGACGGTTCGGTGAAAGGAAAATATGATTGCCTTAAACGTATTTCTCTATCTTTACCAAACATACTTCTTGCTAAAAGTTCCAAAGTTCCCTTCAAATCAGCCATGGTAATATTTTCTCCGACAACCAATCCTTCAATTTGAACGAATTGATGTGAGTGAGTGGCATCATCATCATCTTTACGATATACTTTACCAGGACAAATTACTTTGATAGGTAAATGGTCATGCTCTTTTTCCAAAACACGCATTTGAATTGCTGTTGTTTGCGTTCTTAACAATCTATTGTTATCAACATAGAAAGTATCTTGCATATCTCTTGCCGGATGATCAGCAGGAATATTAGCTTTTTCAAAGTTATAATAGTCCAATTCTACTTCCGGTCCGGTTTCAATAGCATATCCCATGCCGATAAAAATATCTTCTATTTCCCTTTGAACAATAGTAAGCGGATGTAGAGTTCCATATTTAAGTTTTGCTGCCGGCAAAGTTATATCTATTGTATCTTCGGCAATTTTTTTCTGCATTTCAATTTCTTTTAACTGAGCAATTCTTACTTTCAGCAATTGTTCGGTTGTTTGCTTCAATTCGTTTACTGCCATACCGAAATTCTTTTTTTCTTCCTTAGCAATATTCTGCATTTCGCTCATAATTGAGGCAATTCGACCTTTCTTTCCCAAAAGTTCAACGCGGATTGTTTCAATCCCTTGCAAATTATTTGCTTCTGCTATTCGTTGAGCAAATTCTTTCTTTAGCATTTCCCAATTCTGTGACATATTTCTCTCTCCTTAAATAAAAAACGCCAATTTAAGGACGTTAAATTGACGTGGTACCACCTTAGTTACTTCTCAAAAGACTTTTAACGCTGTCCAGCGGAGATTTTTAGTCTCACTCCGAGGTGAATTCGTATCATCATATTAGAAAACTTCCACCATCCGTTTCCCTCTCTGCAATATGAACAGCATACTATGTTCCTCATCATCGTATTGAATACATTATAAACATTTTCTTAACAATTTACAACTTACTTATTAATTTGCTCTTTAATTTTTTTAGCCATTTTAAAATTTATATAATTAATACCTTCCTTATCTTTTTGATTTCTCTCTTTCAAAGAAAAATTACCAAAATTGGTTATAGTTACGTTGCACCCCTTTTGAAGATAATTAATCATCTGTTCAAAAATAAAATCTGTTTGAGCAATAGCATCTTGCTGAGTTAAATCAAACTCCTCCGCTAATCTTTCCGCTAAATCTTTTTTATATATTTTATCAGTCATAATTAATTTTTTCTGCGAGCAATAATTTTTATCGGATTGCCGGTAAAACCGAAAGAATCGCGCAACTTATTTTCCAAATAACGACTGTAAGAAAAGTGCATCAATTCCTCATCATTAACAAATACGACAAATGTTGGAGGAGCAACAGCTACCTGCGATACAAAATTTATTTTTAATCGTTTGCCGTTATGAGTTGGCGGTGGTGTGGTTATTTGCGCATCACTGACAACTTCATTAAGTAAAGCAGTAGGTATCCTCTGTTGAGAATAATCATATACTTCATCAATTAAAGGAAAAATAGTTTGAATTCTTTGTTTATTCATAGCACTAACAAATACAATCGGAGCATAATCTAAATAGGTAAATTGTTTCCGTATCTCTTTTGTTATTTTATCCATTGTAGTTTGATCTTTTTCAACCAAATCCCATTTATTGTAAACAATAATAATACCTTTTCCGGCTTCTTTAGCATAACCGGCAACATGTTTATCTTGTTCCGTTATGCCGGTTGAACCATCTAAAACAAATAATACGACATTACACCGATCTATTGCCCTCATCGAACGCAATAAAGCATATTTCTCAATGTTTTCATAAATTTTACCTTTTTTTCGAATACCGGCTGTGTCTATGACAACATATGATTTTCCGTCACGAATAAAGGGAGTATCAATAGCATCTCTAGTTGTACCTTCAATATTGGAAACTATAACCCTTTGCTGGTTCAAAATAGCATTAACCAATGAACTTTTTCCGACATTAGGACGTCCGATAACCGCAAAAGAAATCATACTCTCATAAGAGTTGATCTTCTTTTCATCGAATGATTCCAAAATTTTATCCATCAAATCTCCGATACCTATTCCCTGTACACCACTTATAGCGATAGGATCTCCCAATCCTAATTGATAAAATTCATAAATTCCGTCATAAAAAGAAATATCATCAACTTTATTCACAGCTAATAAGACTTTTTTATGAGCTTTTTTCAAAATAGAAGATATGTATAAATCATCGGAAGTAACTCCATCGCGAATGTTGCATAGCATAACAATCGTATCGGCTTCTTCGATTGCAATATCAACTTGTACTTGAATTTCGACTTGAAAAGGCTGATCAGCAATTTGCAGACCACCAGTATCAATAAGGTTAAATTTTTTGGTAAGCCACTCGCACTTTCCATAAATTCTGTCTCTGGTTACTCCGGCAACATCATCGACAATGGAAATTCTTTCGCCGACCATTCTGTTAAAAACAGTTGACTTGCCAACATTAGGGCGACCGACAATCGCAACTGTTCCGATATACATAATATCACCTCAAATCTTTTCGGTAATCAATTTCATTATTTCAGCAACAACTTCATCTTTATTCAAATTAGAAGAATCAATCAAGATTGCATCATCTGCCTTTTTTAAAGGAGAAATTTTTCGATGCATATCCCGATAATCCCTTTCAGCTATTTCATTCTGCAATTGAACTAAATTAGATTCAATTCCTCTTTCTTTGTTTTCTAAATAACGACGCATAGCTCTGGCTTTAGAAGAAGCTGTCAAATAAATTTTTAATTCGGCCTCAGGCAAAACGACTGTACCAATATCTCTACCATCCATAATAAAGCCTTTTTTTTCTGCCATTTTTTGTTGCATTGTTACTAAATGTTCGCGAACAAATCGATTTGCAGAAACAATACTCGCCTGTTGAGATATTCTATCTGTTCTGATTTCTTGAGAAACATCTTGACCATTTAAATAGACTTTACCATCTCCGGTCAAGTCAATCTTTATGTCTTTCAGAGCCTTCTTTAATTTATCTTCATCATTTATATCTAAGCCGGTTCTGAGAAAATACAGGGCAACACAACGGTACATTGCTCCGGTATCCAAATGAACATAGCCAAGTTTCTGGCATAACTGCTTGGCAACTGTGCTCTTACCGGAAGCACTCGGACCATCAATCGCAATATTTATCGCCATACTATAACAGACCTCTTTCTTGTGCGAACCAGAATCCAATAACAAATAAAATAACAAATAATGTCATTATCAATAAAGTAAGAACAAAATTCAATATTTTATTAGTCTTAGACATTGAATCATTTACCGAATCTAATTCATTTTCGTATTCTTTGACCTGCAAATTAATTTGTTTTGTTTGTTCTAACATTTGCTGGCGCAAAACTCTTTCTTTTTCTAATTTTTCTGTCAGCCTGTCAACATCAATCGGATTTTCGTGATAAACAGGTGCTTCGATATTATTTTTAGGCTCATAGTCAGTTTTTACCTTTTCAACCTTTGACTCCGTTTCTGTACTCGGTTGATTCTTACTGATATCCGATTCATCTTCATTATCAAAATTCCATGAATTTAAGATGTCAGATATTTCTTCTGCGTTTAATTTTTGTTGCTCTGTAGCCGGTTCATTCGGTGTATTTTCTTCAATATTAGGATTTTTTCTGTAATCCTCAACCGAATTTAGAGTGTCATTGATATAAGCAAAAATTGTTTCTTCATCCGTCTTATCGGTTCTGTCAATTATTCTATTAATTGTATCCTCAACATTTTCTACTTGAGTTGATACATTTTTATCAATAGGTTGTTCATCTTCGATAATCAAATCTTCCTCTTCAATTTGCGGTTTAGTTTCATCTTCATTTATCGCAACTGACTCTGATTGATCGTTTTGAGTATCATCCGAACATTCTTCGGTATCGATTTTTTCAATACTAGTTTCTTCAATTTCATTTTTTTCATCGTCTGAAGGTAAATCCAACACCGGTTCATCCACCGTATTCTGCATGTCATGAACTGTTTCAAGTTCAAAATCGATGTCTTCATTAGACGATTCATCCAACTTTTCTTGCACATCAACAGTTTTTTCTGAATCAGATTCCTGTAATCGTTCTGTATTCTCTTCCGGCAAAGATAAATCATCCAAGTCAACAGTTTCAAGATCTTCAACATTCGAGTTACTGTCATCATCCAATGAGAAAATTACCTTTTCCTGAGTTACAGAAGTTGCTTCTGCTATTTTGTCATCCTCTGTGATAGGAACAGAATCATCTTCTTTATCGCTCGATTCATCTTCGAAAACCTCTAAATCTTTAATGTCTTCATTTGTTTCTTCAGGCAATTCATTATTGTCGGACAATTGAGGCTCACTAAAAATTTCCGGTAATATATCATCAATTTGATCAACTAAATCATTTTCGACAACATCTGGCTTTTCCGGCTTATCAACAGCATATGGATTAAAACTTTCTCCGTTCTGTGGACCATAAACAACTGAAATTTCAGGAATACTAATTTCTTCTATATTAGAATTTTTTTCTTCAATAGGCGTGATCTCTTCTTCCTGTTCAGCTTTATCAACAGTAAATATCGTAGGAATCTTCACATTAACAGGTTCAATAGAAACCGAATCTGTCTTATAAATGTGTTCATCATCTTCATTTATTGACTCTTTAGCTGGTTCAATACTAACTTTTTCAACCTTATTGATTTGCGGAATAACCGGTGTAACTATTTTAGACAATTTTTCCTCAATCGGTTTAATCGGAGCAATATTTTTTTCGGTTAGTTCATTTTTGTCTGTTTGAAGAGGTTTAATATCTACTTTTTCAATCTTCGGCAATTTTATTTCCGGTACCTTTTCATTTTTTAAAACAACAGGCTTGATTTCCTTTACAGGTATTTCAACTGTTTTTTTCTCAATTAATGGTTTAACATCTACTTTTTGTACCTTGTTTACTTTTACAACACCATTGAAAATATTGTTGGTAGGTCTTAAAGACTTAATTTCTTTAATTTCAACTTTTTGTGTTGGTTTTTCTTCTTTTATCAATGGTTTAACAGTTACTTTTTCAACCTTCACACCAGTAGACAACGGTGAAACTGCAATCGTAGATACATTTACCGATTTCACTGTTTTAATTTCTTTAGCAGCCACAGGTTTAACCTTTTCTTCATTTAAAGTTTTTACTTCAACTTTATCAATTTTATTTAATTTCTCTGCCGAAGAAAATGATGATTTACTCTGTATACTTGTTTTAACAGGATTAACCTGTTTAATTTCTTTCTTTTCAATTTGATTTTTGCCTACAGGTCCGTTTATCTTAGTTACGGTAATCGATGATTTATTTTGTTCAGGCTGTATAACCTGTTCGTTTATAATTTCATTATTATGATAAAAATACTTTTCTTGTTGATTTAAAGTGTTTGGAATATTGGCCTGTACTTGATTATAGTTCGTATACATATTCGGCTGTTGCATATTATTGTATTGATGATAATCATTCGAATAATCATATTGGTTATTATTAGGATAATAATTGATTGAATAATCCGGCTGACGGTAGTTGGAATTATAATATCTGTTGTTATCCGAAGGTTGATTAAAATTATTCGAATTATAGGAAACATTTGTTTGACCGAACTGTTTATCTAAACTGCTTAAAAAATCTTCATGCTCTCTTAATAACTGATCATAGTCGGAATTAGGATATGATTTTGATGAATTGTCGGAATAACCACTATTAAAATTAGAATAACTTTCGTTATTTATTTGATAATTTCCGTCTCTCTTGTTTTCTGTTCTACCATTATCTCCCGACATACCGGAGCGTAGATTTTGATAACGGTCTAATCTACTTCTTCCGTTCATAAGCGATCCCTCCTAACAATTTTTATGCTCTTCCAGAATATTTTCCATCGATTGTTGACACGATAACTTCTTCGTCAGCATCTATAAATAACGGAACTTTTATTTGCCAGCCAGTTTCCAAAACAGCATTTTTTTGTGCACTGGTTGCTGTATCGCCTTTAACAGCATTTTCAGCTTCAACTACTTTTAAAACGACTTTATCCGGTAAAACAACTCCCAAAATCTCTCCTTCGTATTCACTGATCATAATATTGTCTTGCGGTTTCAAGAAATTCAATTCCCATTTTAAACGATCCTTTGGAATTTCAATCTGATCAAAAGTTTCATTATCCATAAATACCAAAACATCTCCGGCATCATATAAATATTGCATATTTTTCTTTTCAACATTGGCTTGCTCTACTTTGTCGCCACCGGTAAATACAACATCTTTTATAGTTCCGCTTCTTAAATCCTTAGCATGTGCTTTAACTACCATTTGACGCATAGCTGTTTTATTTAAAGTTGTATTCAAAACTACATAAATATTACCTTCATATTTAAACGTTGTTCCGGGTTTCAAATCGTTAACTATAATCATAAATTTTGTCCTTCTTTCTCATATTAAAAATAAATCAACATATGATTGCTATAATATTATAGCAGACAATCTTTTTTTATTAAACACTTTTAGTCTTTAAATAAGGTAAGCATTTCAAAAAAATCGCCAAAACGGCGATTTTTTCACTTATTCAACTACTTTTATATGTAATTCATCCAACTGTTTTTGATCAACAGGTGTCGGAGCATCACTCATCGGACATTTAGCATTAGCATTCTTAGGGAAAGCAATAACATCACGCAATGAATCCGAATTGGTTAAAATCATCGCAACTCTGTCCAAACCCAAGGCTAAACCGCCATGAGGTGGAGTTCCATATTTTAAAGCATCAATAAAGAAACCAAAGCGATTTTCTATCTCTTCCTTAGATAGACTTAACAATTCAAACATTTTTTCCTGCATATCGCAATCATAAATTCTTAAACTTCCGCCACCTAATTCATAACCGTTTAAAACAATGTCATAAGCGTAGCTGCGAACAGCCAATGGATCAGTATCTAATAAAGGTAAATCTTCATCGTTAGGTCTGGTAAACGGATGATGTACCGAATAATAACGTTGGTCTTCTTCAGAATATTCTAATAATGGGAAGTCAACAATCCACAAGAAATCAAAAGTTTGTGGATCATACAAATGCAAGTTCTTCCCAAAATAATTTCTCAATGCTCCTAAAGCTGTTGAGGCTTTAATCCAGTTTCCGGCAGTAATCAATACCATTTGATTTTCTTTCAATTGCAGCTTTGCAATCATATCGGCACATTCTTTTTCCGTAAAGAATTTAACCGCACTACCCTGTAAAGAACCATCATGATATTTCAATACAACTAAACCTTTAGCACCGTTTTTCTTTGCCAATTCAGTTAAGTGATCAATATCTTTACGCGAATATTTATCGGCGTTATCGATAACCATCGCCTTAATAGTTCCGTCTTTAGCCAAACCGTCAGTGAATGCTTTAAACTCAGAATTAGCGAATACTTCCTTTAATTCTGTAAATTTTAAGTCAAAACGTGTATCCGGTTTATCTGAACCGTAAGTATTCATCGCATATTTATAGGTAAACCTTCTGAACGGTGTTTCAATATCAATACCTTTAACATCTTTCATCACTTTTTTCAGTAAGCCTTCGGTCATTGTTAAAATTTCATCTTGAGACATAAAACTCATTTCAATGTCCAATTGGGTAAAATCCAACTGTCTGTCGGCACGTAAGTCTTCATCACGGAAGCATCTGGCTACCTGATAGTATCTTTCAAAGCCGGCAACCATTAATAATTGTTTAAACTGTTGTGGTGATTGCGGTAAAGCATAAAAACTTCCCGGATGAACCCTTGAAGGAACCAAATAATCTCTGGCACCTTCCGGAGTTGATTTAGCTAATATAGGTGTTTCAACTTCAATAAAGCCATTATCATCCAAATATTGATGCATTGCTTTAACGATTTTAGCTCTGGTAAATAATTTCTGTTGCAGAACCGGACGACGTAAATCCAAATAACGATATTTTAATCTGGTATCCTCTAAAGCATCTGTCTCATCAGCGATAATAAACGGTGTTTGATTAGCACTATTTATAATAACCACTTTTTCTGCTTTAACTTCAATATCTCCTGTAGGAATATTTTTATTTTTGCTTGTTCTTTCTATTACAGTTCCTGTTACTTCCAAAATATACTCATTTCGAACATTTTTAACTTCATCGGTCAGTTTTTCATCAATCAAAATTTGAGTAATTCCTGTTCTGTCACGCAAATCAATAAAAACCAAACTGCCTAAATTTCTTCTTTTGGCAACCCAACCGATCAAAGTGACCTTCTTTCCGACATCACTTATTCTTAATTCACCATTGACATGTGTCCTTTGCATACTACTGTTCTCCTCTTAATATTTCTTGTACTTTTTCAACCATTTCTTCTTTTTTAACTGTATATTGAGTTTTATGGATTGTATCCTTAATTTGCACAGTGTCTTGTTGTTTTTCATCTTCTCCGATTATCACAATAACTTTTGCCTGAAAACGATCGGCGCTTTTAAATTGTGATTTCAAACTGCGAGAAGCATAATTCATTTCTGTCTTTATTTTATTGTAGCGTAATATTTCAGCGATTTCCAACGGATAACTACCTAAATCACCCAAGGAAATAACATATGCATCGGTTTTATTTTCCTCAGCGCACAAAGTTCCCTGAGTCGCTGCCAAAGAAATTACTCTTTCTAAACCCAAACCAAATCCAGTGCCGCATAAATTCGGTCCGCCGAAACTTTCAACTAAACCATCGTATTGACCGCCGGCAAACAATGTTGCTTGCTGACCGCCATCATCAATTGGAACAGCTTCAAATACCGTATTTGTGTAATAGTCCAAGCCTCTGACTAGTCGATCGTCCACCTTATAAGGAATGTGCAGTTGATCCAAACCATGCAATACTTTTTCAAAATATTCTTTACTCTCTGAATTTAAATAGTCACGACATTTTGGTGCAGAGGCAAAACAAGGATGGTCTTTGTCGACTTTACAATCTAAAATTCTCAGTGGATTTTGTTTATAACGACGTTGACAATCTGAACACAGTTCCGGTAAATACGGAGCAAAATAATCTTTTAAAGCTTGGCGATAATTCATTCGGCTTTCCGTATCTCCTAAAGTATTTACTAAAACGACAACATTTTTAATACCCAACTGCGATATAATTTTATAACCTAAATCTATTGTTTCTACATCCAACAGCGGTGATTTGACTCCGATCGCTTCAACGCCAAACTGATTAAATTGACGATATCTTCCTTTTTGCGGACGATCATAACGAAATACCGATTCTATGTAATACATTTTTACCGGCAAATCACTATTACCGAACATTTTATGTTCCACAAAAGCTCTGATTATTCCTTTTGTTCCTTCCGGACGTAAAGTCAAGTCTCGCTGTCCGTTATCTTTAAAACTATACATTTCTTTATTGACCATATCGGATGAATCATTTTCACTTTTAAACACTTCCGTATGTTCAAATACCGGTGTGCGTACTTCTTTATAACCATACAGAGAACATTGCTGTCTGATCAATTGTTCGCATTGTTGCCATAAAGAGATATCATCACCATAAATGTCTTGTGTCCCTCGTGGAACTTGATATTTTGCTTCAGCCATATAAACAAACTCCTTTTCTATAAAAAAACGCCCTTATATGATAAGGACGCTGTATTTGCGTGGTGCCACCTTAATTGCTTCTCATTAGAGTTAACGCCATCCTACGTTTTTGTCTACTTTCTTCAACAAAAATTCTCCAAAGTGTCAGGTCAAGATCTCACTGTAAAAACTCACACCATTTGTTTTCTCTCTGCGACAGTTTAATCAAGCCACTCTTCTTCCCAGAATATGCTTTATAATAACACAATTTGCGGGAAACAACAATACACTATTAATGAATAATTTTCAAACAACGATTGAAAATTTTATTTGGTTATTCTTGTTACCTCGTTGACCGCTTCAATCTTTTTCAAGTTGGCCATTAAAGTTTGCAACTGTTCCAAATCCTTGACCTTAACTTTAATTTCCACAAATGTATTGACTTTATCCGGAAGTGATTCTGATTTAATACCATAAAGACTTACTTTATATTGAGCAAGCATCGTTACAATATCGTTTATCAAGTAATTATAGTCTTGAGCATCCAACCTTAGCCAACTATCGTATTGAGTTTCCTGTTGTTGTGGATTCCACATTACTTTTATCAAACGATTTTTTTCATTGATAATATTTGGGCAGTCTTTTCTATGAACTTTAACGCCTTGTCCTTTAGAAATATAACCAACAATTTCATCCCCATATACCGGCATGCAACAACCGGCAAGATTTACCATCATGGAAGAAATTCCTTCAACAATAACACCGGAAGTTGAAACCTTACTGCGTTTGTCTTTTTTTGCTTGCTTTTCTTGAATCATCTTTGTCAGTGATTCATTATCCGCCATAGATGTGTTCTTATTTTTTTGCAACTTTTCCACTATCTGTGCTATTGAAATAGACTTGTTGGCGACAGCATACATCAACTCATCATAATTATTTATATTCAGTTGACCATAAATTGTTTCCAATTTCGATTTATCCAAAAAAAGTTTTTCATCCAAATTGCGTCGTTTTACTTCATCACTGTAATACTTTTCGCCCTTAGCAATCATTTCAGAACGCATATCATTTTCTTTTTTCATCAAAAAAGCTCTGATTTTATTGCGCGCAGTCGTAGTCTTTACAATTTTTAACCAATCCTCACTTGGACCATTAGATTGTTTAGAAGTTTTAATTTGTACAACATCACCGGTTTTAAGAACGGTGTCCAAAGGAACAAGTGCACCGTTTACGATTGCTCCGACAGCATTATGCCCTACTTCTGTATGTACCCGATAAGCAAAATCCAATGGTGTTGAACCATTTTGTAATTCTATAATTCTTCCTTTGGGAGTCATAACATAAACATTTGCTTCAAAAATATCTTTTTTAATCTGACTCATAAATTCTGTCGGATGAGCTAATTTTGATTCATTCATCATTGAAATCATATCGTGGAACCAGCCCAATTTATTTTCAATTTCTTTTTGTTCTGCGGCACTATTATATTTGCCTTCTTTATAAGCCCAGTGTGCGGCAATACCCATTTCCGCAACCATATCCATTTCCTCAGTACGTATTTGAACTTCAAAAATATTACCGTTTCCATCTAAAACGGTAGTATGCAACGATTGATACATATTCATCTTTGGCATGGCAATATAATCTTTTAATCGGCCATTAATCGGTTTATAAGCATTATGAATATAACCTAATATTTCATAACAATTAAGTTCATTCTTGGTTATAATTCTTATCGCATATAAATCAAAAATTTCATCAAAACGCTTATTTTTGGTAATCATCTTCCGATAAATCGAATAAATGTGTTTCGAACGACCGAATATACGATATTCGATCTTTTTATCACTGAGCAAATGATCTAAATTAACAATCATCTGATTAACAATAGCCTGTCTTTCACTCTTTTTATTTTCCAAAAGATGAGCAATTTCATGATATTTTTGCGGATCCAAGTATAAAAAAGATAAGTCTTCCAATTCGTTTTTTATCTCCGCTAAACCCAGACGGTGAGCAATCGGAGCATAAACCTGTAATGTTTCCGATGAAATCTTTTTTTGCTTTTCTTCCGGCTGATACATCAATGTGCGCATATTATGTAATCTATCGACCAATTTAATGATAATTACTCTAACATCTTTAGCCATTGCGATAAATATCTTGCGGTGATTTGCTGCCAGATATTCTTTTTCATCCTTAAACTTTAATGAACCGATCTTTGTTACCGCTTCGACCAAAGTAGCAATATCGTGATCAAAATTAGTTTCAATCTCTTCGAAAGTAACCCCACAATCCTCCATAGTGTCGTGCAATAATCCGGCACAAATCGTTTGCGGACCGGCAGTTAGAGTAGCTAAAATATAGGCAACATTTAAGACATGAATAAAATAAGGTTCACCGCTCTTACGCAATTGTCCCTCGTGCGCTTTTTGAGCAAAATCGTATGCTTTGTTGATCATCGCAATCGACTGCGGATCAGAGATATATTTTGCTACCTCATTAAAAAACATTTCTTTAGTTACTTCTTTTTGCTTACTCATAATAATCACTTCCCAAAACAATTATATTATTTGTCCAATACTCCTTAAATGTCAAATAAATGTCAAATATTTTATCTATTTATTTTTTATAAACCTATGATTTAATTTTTCCCCGCAATTGCTTAAGAAAAAGATGATATTTTCACTCATATCATCTTTGGTAAATTATGCATTGAAATATTTTATTCACCCTCATATTGCAGAAGGGAGTATACTTCATATCCTTTTAAGTTTTCTCTACCCTTTAAATCCACAAGTTCAATTAAGAAAGCATCGCCTACAACTATACCACCTAATTGTTCAACCATTTTATTGGCCGCATTTATTGTTCCTCCGGTTGCCAATAAATCATCAATAACCAAAACTCTTTGTCCCGGCTTGATAGAATCTTTACACATTTCTAATTTATTTGAACCATATTCAAGAGTATATTCATAAGAAATAACTTCACGCGGTAATTTGTTAGGCTTTCTTGCCGGTACAAAACCGATTCCCATTTGAGCTGCTACCGGAGCTCCAAATAAAAAGCCTCTTGATTCCGGTCCAACAATAACATCAGCCTTTACTTTTTCAGCAATTTCTGTTAATCGTTTAATTGTTTCTTTAAAAGCTGCACCGTTTTCTACTAAAGGTGTGACATCTCTGAATAAAATTCCTTTTATCGGATAATCCGGTATAGATTCAATATAGTTGTATAAATTCATAACAAGTCCTCCTGAAAAATACTTAACAATAATAACATATTTTTTTATTATATTTAAGAATTATAGTAAAATATTGCTGAGGTATTTATTATGGAATTTAAATTACAAAATGAAAAAATTATGCTTACGGCATCATCAAAAGCAGCCGAAATTATTTCGCTAAAAAAAATCGACGGTCAAGAAATGATTTGGGATCGAAATAAAGAAGATTGGCACAACTGTAATCCGATCCTATTTCCGATTGTCGGACCATTAGCGAATAATCAATACGAATACGAGGGAAACACTTATACTTTGACTCAGCATGGTTTCTTACGTCGTAGCGAATTTAAATTTGAAGAAATCAAAAAAGATGAAATGACATTGTCCTTTACAGCCAATGACGAATCAAAAAAACTTTATCCATTTGACTTTAAAATAACCGTAAATTATTGTCTTAATGACAACAAAGTCTTATTGAACTACACCATTTATAACTTGGATAATAAAGATCTGCCATTTGAAATAGGTTTCCACCCTGCTTTCAATTGTCCAAATATATATGATAAAAATTTTTCTGATTGGTATGTTGAATTTGAAAAAGAAGAAACATTTGGTCAAAAACTACCTTTAAGCACAATAATTAATGCTGAAAAGAATCAGACATTTTATCATAATGAATTAAATTCGACATATGTCAGTGTTACCAACGGCTCACAGGGAATCCGTATCGGTATTGAAGGTTACAATGTTCTAGGATTTTGGCATAAAAGGCCGGAAGCAGAATTTATCTGCATAGAACCGCAATTTCCAAAGAACAATTTAGAAAGCAACAATTTCTTCCAAAGAGAAAACAAAATCAATCTGCTGCTAAAACCTAACTGCAGTTTCAATTGTTCATATTATTGGCAAGTATTATAAAATCTCTTTGACCATTATTTGATAATATTGACGATTAAGAAAACTGTTTTGTTGTAGTTGTCCGATTATCTCCAATGAAGTTCTGTTAAGATAATTTTGATAACCCTCGTTTTCAAAACTGATTAATTGAATGTTATTATTAACCGTCCATTTTAATTGATGGTCGGTTTTTAATTGCCTATAATCATTTATTTGCGAAAATTTAACTTTTATATAAGGAAGCATTCTGTCGTGTCCATATGGTCCATAAGCAAATACTTCCTGAATATTTTCCAAGGTTAATTCCTCACTGTCTACTTCAATATATTCAATCATATTATCGTTCAATAAATTTGCACAGCATTCATTCAAATAGTCATTAAACTTCTTTAATTTTTCTTTAGGTAGAGAAAAACCACAAGCATTAGCGTGTCCGCCTATTTTATCGAATTCATCTTTAAAATTATCTAACATTTCCATTAAATTATCATCTTTAAGACTTCTTGCCGAACCCTTTACTAATCCGTCAGAATCGGTCATCACAAAACTCGGTTTACTTGTTAATGAAGTCATTTTTGAGGCCAATAAGCCCAATAAACCTTCATGTAAATCAGAATAATATACAAAATTAAATTTATCATTTTCTTTAATTTTCGGTAATAAGAACTCATACTGCTGGCTTGTCAATTGTTGTCTCAATTTATTGATTTTGTTTATTTCAACCGCATATTTGTCAATAACATTTTTATCATTGCATAATAAATACTTTACCAAAATATTAACATTCGCCTGATCAGATAAACGTCCGACAGCATTAATTTTAGGAATAATTTTAAATGATAAATCATTTTCGTTTACCGGAAAGTTTAAGTCACCTAAAGCTTCTAAATTATAATAAAGGTGTTTATTAAACAATCTTAATCCATCACGAATAATTTTTATATTGATTCCTTTTAACGGCATCACATCTGATAAAGTTGCTAACATTGCCAGTATTGTCATTTTTTCATCAGAAAGATGCAAATATACTGCTAATAGGTAAACAACAGCTGTTCCACATAAATATTGATAATCCTTATTCATCAATTCAGGATGCAAAAAGCAATCATAAGTAAATGTATTTAAAATACTATGATGATCAGTAACTATTATCAACATATTGTTTTCCCTGGCCCATTGCAATGCCTCATAACTGCTTACTCCATTATCAACCGTTATCAAAACTCTATAACCTTTTTGATATGCCTGCTTTAAACGTTCAAGATTTAATCCATAGCCTTCTTGTTGCCGATCCGGTAAATAATAACCATGATTTATATTCATTTTGGTTAATAACATGCTCATAATTGTTGTGGCACAAATTCCATCACAATCATAATCCCCAAATATAAATACTTTTAAATTTTCCCGTTTTATTTTTTTAAAGATGTCTTTAAACGGTGAAAAAATATTTTCATCAAATTCATACTTGTCAATTGGAAAGAAAAAAGTTGCTTCGTCATAAGGAGAATAGGCAAAACTTTTAACTACTTTAGCAAGTAAAGGTTTAATGTGATATCTATCAATTAAATCTACATAATTTTTCGTATCTATTCTTTTATATGACATAAGTAACTTTTAATTAATCATTTATTCCGAAAATAACTCTTTCGGTTTTTTCACTTGTATTTTTACGATTTCCTTTTGGTTTACGATAATTTTTCAACATGTATTGTAACCATAAAGATGCAGACAAGCAAACACTCAATAAAGCAACAACAATCAATAATACTGTTAAAACAATTCTGTCAGACAATTTTAAGCAAGCCAACATTGCGACAAAGATAATTAAACCGATCACTGCCGGTATTAAATTTTTAATAATATCACCGAACGTTTCATTAAATAATGTTTCAATTTTGGTAACAGTTAATTTATTTTTAATCATTGAATCATAATTATCGCTAAATTGTTTAACCACCATTGCATTTAATACCATGAATAAGATAACAGCGGTCATCATAAATCCGATATTTTCTTGTGAAGTATATTTGCTTAAATAAACAGTTGTCATTGTTGCTAACAAGCTGAATAAGGTACCTATTGTAAAACCATACTGAGCAGCCTTTTTATTTTTATAAGCCAAATAACCGATATAAGCAAGGCTTGCTACAAATATTACAATTAAAGCAAACAAACATATTTTCCAATTTTCTTTTACAGAAACTACAAATAATACGGCAAATACAGCACTGACTGCCAATAAAATATATGAAACTTTACTTTTTGATAAAGCTGTGTAATCTCTTGCCGGTATACCTGTTGCATTGTCTTTATATCCAAAAATCTTTTTATCAAAATAATTGGAAACAATCAAATCAGTTAACATAAATTTATTCCATAAAACAAAGGCAATTAAACTTGTAATCGCAACAGTCAACAAAGTAATCGCAAAACCGGCAAAATAGTTCTTGAAGAACAAGTAGCAGATCAGTCCGGCAAAAATAGCGATTAGATATGCCGATATTACCGAAACCAAACTCTTTTGATAAGCATTGTTCACTGCAGTTTTTTCTAACAATCCGCTGTTTATTTGTTCATTGATTTTTCTGTTTATCGCAAATAAGTAATATACACCAATAAATAAACCAATTACTAACAATAAAGCCACGATACTATCAAAAATAACACCAAATGCACTGACAGTCGCAGTAGTTGTTACAACATATAATGCCAACATTAATGAACTTACCGCTCCGGCTAAACGATACTTACCAATCAACAATACAGCACTTAAAGCCACAATAATCCACAATGAATTAATAATCATTGCTGCACCATTGGTGCCAGCATTAGAAACCAGTTCATTAAAAGCAATTTCTTCGATTGTGCAAGGTAATTCTCCTCCGTTCACAACTGCTAAAATATTTTTAGTAGTTTCGTAATCATGAGCTGATTGTATATAACATGTTTCATTTATAGCCTGTGAAACTGTAGCCGCAGCTAAATATGCCGGATCGGTTTTGCTTTGTTCATTTTCAAAAGAATATTTTTCATCATAATCAACCCATACAACCATATATTTCTTTTCTGCAGCACTTAACATTAAAGTGTTGGCTGAAAATTCCTTGCTGTCGGCAACAAATATATACAACAATGTTTTATCATCATTTTTCGCAACACCCAAAGGCATTGTTTCATTCAAAACAGCACGTCCCATCAATTCTCTGCCGTCATAATCGCGGAAAGATAATTTACCGATAGTTGTAAGATATTTTCTCATAACATCATTATCCTTTATTCCGGTATAATTCAATGTTATTTGATTGTTTTCAATCGTATATTCAACATCAACAGCACCGAAATTAGAAATTCTTTTTTTCAATACTTCCGCTGCATTTTTAACGGTTTCTTCATCAATTGCTTCGGTTTTATAGATCAATTGTTGACCATCGCCTAACTCAAGATTTAAATTTAATCCGGCAACTGTTTTTGGAGCAAAAATAACAACTACACACAAAATGGCAATAATTGCTATTAATGCGGAAATTAAATTTTTACTGTTTTTTCTCATAATCCTCTTCCTCAAATTTCTTATTTAATTTATCAATATCATCTTGTAATTTCTTACCATCAGAAACAACATAATCAATAACATCCTCGGCGGTTATGCTATCGATATCTTTAGCAATCATACTTAAACTATTCGGAACTTCAACCAGCCACTTTGTTTGGTAAACCATTTGTTTGAACTGCTTGAAATTCAAATAATTTAATTGACACCTTTTTAAGCTGTTAAATTTAATATTAAGCAAAAAATTAATTTGTTCTTCCATCTTACATCACTGCCCCCATAAATAAGCCGATGACAGAAAGTACTATTCCTATTGCCCAAAATACTTTTACAACTTTTTGTTCCGGCCATCCGCTCAATTCAAAATGATGATGAATCGGTGCCATTTTAAATACTCTTTTACCGGTTAATTTATATGAACCGATTTGTATTATATCGGACAATACCTCAACAACAAATACTCCACCAATAAGTACCAACGCAATTTCTTCCTTCGTAACCATTGCGGTTGCTGCCAATAACCCGCCTAACGCCAAAGAACCGGCATCACCCATAAATATTTTTGCCGGATGTAAATTAAACTTTAGATAGCCGATAAGTGATCCAATGACCCCACAAATAAACACGGCAATATTTGTCAATCCGCTGCGATATGAAAAATAAACATAAGGAATCAGCGCAAATATCGACAAACCAGCACATAAGCCATCCAAACCATCCGATAAATTTACAGCATTAGTCGTTCCTGTAAACATAAAGAATACCAAAACCATATAGAACCAACCCAAATCGAGTTTTAAAGAAGTAAACGGAATGATTACTAAATTGTTGGTTAGTTTACGGTACAATAAATAGAAAATAACAGCTAATACAGATTGCATTAAAAATTTATATGCCGGTTTTAATCCATCATTATTCTTTTTTACAACAATCAAGAAATCATCGATAAATCCGATTAATCCATAACCCGTAAAAGCCAAAATAATAATTAAGAAGTCCTTTTTTACAAATGATGTCGGTTGAACAATCACAGCAGTCAACAAACTGGTTAGAATAAATACAACCCCACCCATCGTCGGTGTCCCTGCTTTTTTCATATGGGATTTAGGACCTAATTCACGAATAGATTGACCAAATTTTATTTTATGCAAATACGGAATGGCTACCGGGTAAATCATTAAAGTCAAACTCAATCCCAATCCGAATGACAATAGCATTTTAACAAGCATAAATACACCTCCGTGTGCTTTGACTATTATATCATTTTTTTCCCTTTGCGCACACTTTATTTGACAAGGTGACAAAAAGAAAATCTCCGATGATTATATATTCGGAGATTAAAATTATTTTTAGTTTTCGTTAAGTTTCTTTTTTTCTCGATAAGCATTCTTTCTTTCGATATCTGTTAACCATCTTTTTCTTAATCTGATAGCATCAGGAGTAACCTCAACAAGCTCATCATCAGAAATGAATTCCAACGCATATTCCAAAGTTAACTGAATCGGCGGTGTAAGTAACATAGCATCATCATGTCCCGTACTTCTTACGGCAGTCATTGTTTTATTTTTTGTCGGATTTACCGGCATGTCCATATCTCTTGAACAAACTCCGACAATCATTCCTTCATAAACTTCCGTCTGCGGTCCGATAAAGAAACTGCCTCTTTCTTGCAAATTGAAAATAGAGTATTTCATAGCTGTGCCTGTAGCATTGGAAACCATAACTCCGTTTGTACGAGTATTAATTTCTCCTTGATATGGTTCATAATCTTCAAAGCTTCTAATCAATATACCCTCTCCTCTGGTAAAATTGATAAAATCGCTTCTAAATCCAATCAATGCTCTGGTAGCAACCTTAAATGTAATAGTGGCATAATTATTTCTTTCAACCATGTCAATCATCTCACCATTACGCAAGTTTAATTTGGAAATGGTAGTACCCTCATATTGAACCGGTACTTCACATATAACTTTTTCAACCGGTTCGTAACGCTTGCCATCAATATATTTATATATTACTTGCGGTTTTGATATAGCCAGTTCATATCCTTCACGACGCATATTCTCAATCAAAATTGTTAAGCCTAATTCTCCACGTCCACTGACTTTGAATGTATCGGTTGAGTCTGTTGCCTCAACACGCAAACCGACATTTACTTCTAATTCTCTTTCCAAACGTTCTTTCAAGTTCCTGCTGGTTACATATTTTCCCGATCTTCCGGCAAACGGAGATGTGTTGACCATAAAATTCATACTTAATGTCGGTTCATCAATATGTATCGGCGGTAATGGTTCAATATGTTCTTTATCGCAAATTGTTTCTCCAATGCTTAAATCCGGAATTCCGGCTATTATAACAATATCACCGCTGTGTGCCTCTTTAATCGGAACACGTTTAATACCCTCATAATTAAACAATTTAGTAATAACACATTTTTCTTGCTTGCCGTCATTTTTGCATAAAACTACCTGTTCACCGGTTTTTAATGTTCCTTTGTATACTCTACCGATACCTAAACGCCCGATGTATTCATCATAGGCCAGATTAGATACCTGCATTTGTACCGGTTGATCATCCAAGTCCGGATAAGCAGCTGTATGAGAGATAATAGTTTCAAAAAGCGGAATAATACCATTATCCGGATCACTTTCATTGATTTTAACAATACCGTTTTTAGCAATACCATAAAGAATAGGAAATTCTATCTGTTCTTCATTTGCATTTAAATCGAAGAATAAGTCGTAAACCATTGAGACAACCTCTTCTTCCCGAGCATCCTTCTTATCTATTTTGTTGATCAATAAAATTGGTTTTAAGCCCAACTCCAAAGATTTCTGCAAGACAAATCTGGTTTGCGGCATCGGTCCTTCAGCGGAATCAACTAATAAAATAACCGTATCGACAGTTTTAATAATTCTTTCTACTTCACTGGAAAAATCGGCGTGACCCGGTGTATCCACAATATTAATTTTATAATCTTTATAAAAAACCGAACAGTTTTTTGAATAAATTGTTATACCTCTTTCTCTTTCCAAATCGTTAGAGTCCATTACACAATCTACATCTTCATCATTTTTGCTTAAAGCACCGGATTGTTTCAAAAAAGCATCAACCAATGTTGATTTACCGGCATCAACGTGAGCAATAACGGCTATATTAATAATTTTTTGCCTACTCATAACTAATCCTCCATACATCAAACTTAAATATTATAACATTATTTGTAATTATTTTCATCAATTTCTAATATCAAATAAGATAACTTGCTGAAATCTCTGTTCATTGACAGTGATCCGGGATTTAGCAATCTTATGCCATCAATTGTATCATCAGCAGGAATATGAGTGTGACCATATAAAACAATTTGACAGTTTTCCTTTTTAGCCAGGTTCTTCATCGCTTCTAAGCGATTAAAATAAATTTTGTCAGAATGTAGCATAAATATTTTTATCCGGTCAAATCTAACAACGATTTTTGTCGGATAGTCTGCATAATCATTATTACCTTTTATAACCGTCATTTTCGGATGAGAAAAATTAGGTGAACACAAATCGCCAAGATGATAGAAATAATCCGCATCTGAATTTTCATTTATAACCTTTATTACATTTTTATCATTACCGTGAGAATCACTCATAACCACAATTTTCATAAAATCACCGAAAAAAAGTATAATCAATATCGGCTATTAAATCAAGTATACTATACCGTTAAATAAACCATTAATAACCATATAAATGTGAAGCAAAAAGAGAACATTAATGATTTGCGTTGTCTGCTATCTAAGTCTTTTCTTTTGATAAGATAATAAATACCACTAGGTAAAAAGCAAACCATATTAATGTACAAAGGCATATTCTGCAAAATTATTCTCTTTCGTTTATCCTGCAAAGAAACCTTTGAGCGATTATAATCGAAAGATGTACTCCATAACTTAGTAGCAACAATAATCGCCAAAACATCCAACAACAAAGGCAAAATACTCATCATGTATTTTCCTTCAGTATTTAATTTGACTAAAGTCAAAACAAATAATTCGCAAAAAATAGCAAAAAACCAAATTATTGCTGCCAATATTTTTTTAATCATTTTCTTTTTCCTTTCTGAAATATTCATAAACATTTTGTGCGGCTTTACTTCCGACAACAGCACTTAACTCATCAATCGAGGCATCTTTAATCTTTTTTACAGAAGAAAATTTATGCAATAATTTGCTTCTTTTTTTTGGCCCGATACCATCAATTTCTTCCAATTGTGAATGCTGCATTTCTTTTTGGCGTAAACGCTGATGAAAACTTATGGCACTGCGATGTACCTCATCTTGCATATTCGTTAAAAGATAAAACAACTCGCTCTCTTTGTCCAAAGGAATGATTTTAAAATTTTCGTCCATCAAATTATCTGTTTGGTGCTTATCATTTTTAACTAAACCCAATAATTTTACAGAAGATATATTTAGTTGTTCCAATATAGTTTTTGCAGCCTTAATCTGACTTTCTCCACCATCGACAATTATCAAATCCGGTAAACTGCTCTTATGTTGTAAAGCATTAAATAAGCGGCGGTAAATAACTTCTTCCATATTAGCAAAATCATTATTGCCATTTGACACTTTATATAATCGATAGCTTTTCTTTTCCGGTTTTCCGTCAACATAAACTACCTGAGCAGCGACAGCGTTAGTACCGGAAATATGCGAGTTATCAAATAATTCAATCTTATCTACCGGCCAATTTATCAATTTATGCAATTGTGCCAAAGCAATTTGAGATGTTTGTTGTTGTTTGTTAACTATTTCAAATTTTTGTTGTAAATTTACCTTACAATTATCTTGAGCTAAATTTAACAATTTCAATTTATCTCCTTTTTGAGGGAAAAACAGATGGCAATCAAAAATTTCTTGCAGATTTTCTTCAGATAATTCATATGGTAAAATCAATTCTTTTGGCAATGGATTGGATTGGTAATATTGAATTAAATAAGAAATAAAAGTTTCTTGTTCACTGTCATATAAAGGTTTTAAAGTTAAATGTCGACTTAACAGTTTTCCATTGCGATACAACAATCCTACAATACTGATATAACCTTTATCTTGGTAATAGTTAAATACATCACAACTCTTTTCTGAAGAAAATTGCATAAAATCCGCAGCGGTAACATGTTCTATCGCTTCAATCAATTTCTGACATTCTTCCGCTTTTTCAAACGATAAGTTTTCAGCATATTTATCTCTTTTCGCAATTAGATCTTCCTTTATATTTTTGGTATCGCCATTTAAAAAAGCAATAATATCTTCACTCATTTTTCGGTAAACATCCGGTTCTATTTTGAATTCACACGGTCCCAAACAGTTACCGATATGATAATACAGGCATACCTTTGCCGGCATTACTTTACACTTGCGTAATGGAAACAAATTCTGCAATAATGACAATAGCTGCTTAGCATATCCAACATTGGGATAAGGTCCAAAATAGCGGGCATTTTTCATTTTTTTACGATCACGCACTAACTGCAATGTCGGATATTGTTCTGTTGTCAAACGTAAATAAGGATAAGAGCAATCATCCATAAAAATAATATTAAATCTTGGCTTATACTTCTTTATTAAGTTATATTCCAAAATAAATGCTTCCTTCTCGCTTGGAGTAACAATATATTCAAAATCGACAATGTTAGATACCAATTTTGTTGTTTTATTGTTATGCTGACCATGAAAATAAGAATTTACCCTGTTTTTTAAATTCTTAGCTTTGCCCACATAGATTATTTCATTATTTTTGTCTTTCATTAAATAACAACCGGGATTGTTCGGCAGAGTTAATAGTTTATCCTTCAACATCATTTTTTCTCCTTAAAATAAACTATGGTAGCTCCTGTTGAACCTTCGGCAGGTGTTCCGTGTTCAAATTTTTTAACAAATTTAGTTTTTTTCAATTTTTCCCAAACAGCATTACGCAATGCTCCCGTACCTACCCCATGTATTATCCGTACAAAAGGCACATTAGCCAACAAGGCCTCATCCAAGTACTTATCTAATTTATCCAGAGCATCTTCAACATGCATTCCTATCAAATTGCATTCAATAGAAAAACTCTTGTTAAAACCTCTTTTGATTTTGGTGTTCTGTACTTTCACAATCGGTCGTTCCGTTTTAACCAAATTATTTAAAGAAACCTTCATCTTTACTCCATCACAATTGATCACTGCCGCTTTTTTATCCAAAGATATTACTTGGCCGGTTTGATTGGTTAATTTTACTTTCACATAATCATTTACTTGAATAGATTCATTGGATATGAGTTCTTCATCATCGGTTATAGAAAACTTCTCTTGAGCCTGATTCAACTGATGCTTTAGTTTTGCTACAGCATTAATATCATAATTCTGCATCTCTTTCAATTTCTCGACAATTTCATCAGCCTCAGTTTGAGCCTGTTGAACTATCTGATCGCTTTGAATTTGAGCCTGTTCCAAAATTTTTTCCTTTTCCGCATTTGTTTTGGCAATTCTCTTATTCAATTCCTTTTCTTTTTCTTGTAGCTTGATTTTCAACTCAACTACATCTTGCTGCTCTTTTCTGATTTGATTCAGTTCATCTTGCAGTTTTTCAATCAACTTATCATCTTCGGTTGCTTGCTGTTCTTTCATTTGATAAGCAGTTGAAATAATTTCTTCGTTTAAACCATAGCGTTTAGCAATCTCAATAGCATTGGAACTGCCAATCGTATTTTCTTTATATTTATAAGTCGGTTTAAGCTTTTCTTGATCAAATTCTACCGAGGAAATCATTATATCATTATATTGCTTACCATAAGCTTTTAACTTAGCAAAATGGGTTGTGGCCACTACATATATTTGCTTTTTACGACAATAATCCAAAACCGCACCGGCAATTGCCTGCCCCTCTATCGGATCGGTTGCACTACCTAATTCATCAAAAATAACTAAAGATTTTGTCGTGGCTTTGGAAGTTATTCGAGCGATATTGGAAATATGTGATGAAAATGTCGATAAATCATCATCAATCGATTGCCCATCACCGATATCATAAAAAATATTATCAAAAATCGGAATTTCAGCCTCATCACAGCACAAAGGCAATCCACATAAAAACATCAATGAAAATAAGCCGATAATCTTTAATGATACTGTCTTACCACCTGTATTCGGTCCCGTTATCAATATGATTCTTACCGGACTGATCATTCTGTAAGTGTTACTTACAACTTTACTGCTGTCAATTAACGGATGACGAGCATTTTTAATAATTAAATCATTTTTAGAAATTTCCCCTACTGTGGCATTTTTTTGTTTAGCCCATAAAGCCGAAGCAAACAGACTATCCAATAATCCCAAAGTTTCCACATTAGCCAAATAACCCGGCGCATCATTTTTTACCAATTGTGACAAATTATGCAGTATACGTTTTATTTCGTTTCTCTCATCCTGTAAGGCTTGTTGTAACTCATTGTTTATTCCGATAAAAGCACTCGGCTCAATGTATGTTGCCGAATTTGAGGCGCTTGATCCATATTGTAAACCTTCAACACTGTTTTTATAGGTATTCTTAACCAAAACAACATTTCTGCCATTGCGACTGGCAACAATCCCTTCCTGCAACAGAGAACTGTTTCGATTAATGTAATCATTGTATTTTACCGCAATGTTTTTTTGTAATGATTTAATTTTTTTTCGTACATTTGCTAAATAATTACTGGCATTATCATACAGTTCTCCTGCTGCTGATATACATTTATTAATTTGAGTTGCTGTTGTTTGATAAGAAGTCAAAGAATTTACCAGCTCTTCAATCTCTTTCTTTTCACAATTACAATTTTGTACATATTTGGATATTTGTCCGATACCATAGGCTTGTGCAGCAATTTTCAACAATTCATCGCAATTTAAAGTACCGTCTTTAGATGCAAAAATAACTTCGTTACTGACATCATAAATCCCGCCAAAAGGCATACCGCCATATGAAACGGCCATATTTATCGCCTGTTTTAAGCGTTTATTATTCACTTCCACGGTTAAACGATTGAAAGATGGCAACTTTTCCAATATTTTTTGTTTTCCTAAAGAAAAACTACAAAATGAACATATTTGCTGTTTTACTTCCGAAAATTGTAAACCCTCATAATTTTCTAACATATTTATTCTCCGGGATTAATTAATTTATTCAAAAGGTTGGTATCAATACCATATTTCATTAAGAAATCATAAATCTCTTGCGATGAGATATGACTTCTTTTTAACCAGTCAACAATGCTTTGGACATCTTGCTCTTTTAAAGAAAGAGGATCAGAAATCATTTTTTGAATTGCCACATTTTCCGAAAATGAATCATTTAACAATACAACAATTTTATCCACCGCTTTGTCACTATATTTTAATAACGAATTATTTATAATGTCTTTACCATTAGTAAATATTGCCGTATTTAACAAATAAGTAAATAATACAATTATCAACAACGAAGGTATCAAAGACAATATTGCACCAATAACTTTATTAAACTGTTTCAGCACCGGTATTTCTGTTATAACTTTAAATATTGGCTTGATAATCGCTAATAAAATCAATCCGACAATTAAAACTATCACGAACCAACACAAAGTGTTAATTTTGTCATAGAAAACGCTATTTAGTGGTGTATCCTTGAAAGGTGCATATTTTTCCGGAAAAACCTGAATGAGATTAGATAGTCCGGGAGCCAAAATCCAACTGAACAAGATCAATCCGAAAATACCCAATGTTCTGACCAATTGCCATAAAAAACCCTTCATATAACCGACAATCATCGCAACTAAAATCAAAATTATGATTGCTATATTAATAAATATTACTGAATTACTTGGTAAAGTCATATTACAAATCACTCCTAACTTTTTCCATTATAGCACATCGATTATCAATTGAAAAATACGATAAAAAAAGGTATTATCAATCTATGGAAACTTATACATTCACCGCCAACGACACTTCTCTAAAAAAAATATTGGATTATTTTACGGATTATTCGACAAGCAACAATCCTTACATTAAGTATTTATTCAAAAACTCAGATGTCACTATAACAGTCTATACAAACAATAAAGTTGTTATCCAAGGTAAAAGAGCTTTATCGTACTACGAAATGTTTAACACTGAAAATAAGCAGGTTTATCTGCCGCAAGCCGGATCAGATGAAGTGGGAACCGGAGATTTTTTTGGTCCGATATGTGTCTGTGCTGCTTTTCTTGATCAAAATTCATATTCTGAAATCAAACAATATCATATAGATGATTCAAAAAAACTGACCGATGAATATATTAAAGAAATTACTCCGCATATTATTAAGACAATTAAATACTCTGTTTTAATACTACCTAATGAAAAATATAATTATTTAATAAGCAAGTATAATCTAAACTGCCTCAAAGCAATATTGCATAATCAAGCCTATATTAATTTAATCAACAAGGGTGTTGAATTACCGGATTTAGCAGTTGTAGATGATTTCTGCGGTCAAGATTTGTATTACCGCTACCTTTTATCTCAAAAGCAAGTTATCAAAGATTTGACTTTCCAAACAAAAGCTGAAAGTCAATACCCGGCTGTGGCTTGTGCCTCAATCATTTCTCGCTATTGTTTCTTACAGGAAATGGAAGCAATGAGCAACAAATATAAAATTGAGCTGCCGAAAGGTGCAGCACCTATAACTGAAGAAATAGGAAAAATTTTCCTGCAAAGATACGGAATTAATGAATTAAACAAAGTATGCAAAATGAACTTTAAAAATTATCAGCGTTTATTTAGCAAATAATATTTTAGAAATCATCTTCAATTTTTTCTCTAAAATGTCTCTGTCCGGATGATTATCACCGATATCCTTTAAAATATCTCTTATATAGTCGGCTTTTTGTTGATAATAACGTCTAAATGTTTCGGTTTTTTCTTTCATAAGAATCGGTCCAAATTCAATTTGTTCAGCATTTAATTCTTGTCTGCCATTTTCAACACAAAGTATTTCATAGAATTTATAATCCTCAATTATTTTCTCATTAACAATGCGGTAATTGTTTTCCATTAAAAACCGACGCATAGAACTTACTGTTTGATTTACTTGTATAATTATTTGTTTACAGTTACGGAAGTAATTATCTGATTGCTGTAGAATATGTTCAACCGTATTATGCCCCATTCCGGCTATAACCGCAACATCCGTTTGTTGATAAATATCTTTTACTCCATCTGTACAATAAAACAAAATATTATCAAAACTCTGCAAATTCCTTTTAGCATTTTCCAATGGTCCTTTTTTCTCATCACAACAAATAATTAAATTATTATTGCCCTGCTTTCTCAATTGTAAAGCTAAATAGCCATGGTCACATCCGATATCGATGACACTGCTATCATTTCTAATAAGTTCCGCTATTGCTTGTATTCTTTTATTAATCATAAATTTCCTTTATTTTTTTTATTGTCTTTATATATCTTGCTCTCACGGCTTGCCGAGAGATATGCAATTCATCTCCGATTTGTTGAAAAGTAAATGATTTATCATAACCAATACCCAAATACATTTTTAATATATTTTTATCTTTACAATCCTCAAGATTATCAATAAATTGAATGATAATTTCCGCTATATCATTATCAATATCCTTATCATTTTCTATCGCTAATTTTTGAAATGCTTCATCCTCGTCCAATGAGCTGATTTGATAATCATATCTCATTAATTTTTTAATCTGTTCTTGACTGAAACAACTGTTTTTAGCAATTTCGCTTATAGTCGGATAATGACTCAATTGTTGTTGTAAATCTGTAATAACTTTTTTTAATTTTTTTATCTCTACGACCGTTCGTGTCGGAATACGAATTAGGCGATTGGCATTTAAATACGAAAAAATATACTTTTCGATCCAAAATAAGGCGTAGGTGGTAAAACTGCGCCCTTTTTCCGGATTGAATTTCTGCATCGCAATAACTAACCCTAAATTACCCTCTTGAATTAAATCAAGCAGCAGCTGTTCATCATTGTTACTATATTTGGCAGCTGTTTTATATACCAATTTCAAATGAGCCGATATCAACTGTTCAGCAGCCTCCATGTTTCCTTGTTTTGCCTGCTTAATAAGTTCCGCTTGCATCAAAGGATCAGATTTATTAACTGTCGATAAATCTCGACGATACAAAGATAAAGCTTGAAGCGAAGTTGATTCAATTACCGTTTCTTTAACCTGAACATTTTTTTTCATAAACAATATTCTATCATAGAATAGAAAAAACTGTAAAAAATTAATCTTACAGTTTATCTACAAAATCTTTTAATCTTTTACTTTTGGTCGGATGTTTTAATTTTCTCAAAGCCTTAGCTTCAATTTGTCTGATTCTTTCTCTGGTAACATTAAATTCTTTGCCTACTTCTTCCAAAGTCCTTTGTCTTCCATCAATAAGTCCGAAGCGCAATTGCAGTACTTTTCTCTCTCTTTCAGTCAAAGTTGCCAATACATTGTCGATTTCATCCTTTAATAATTCCTTGCTGGCATATTCATCAGGAGAAATTGCATGTTTATCTTCAATAAAATCACCTAAATGAGAATCATCTTCTTCACCAATCGGTGTTTCTAAAGATACCGGATCTAAAGCGATCTTTTGAATCTCTCTGACTTTTTCCGGTGATATATTGCCTAATTTTTCAGAAATTTCTTCAGCTGTCGGTTCTCTGCCCAACTCCTGCACCAATTGTCTTTGAACCCTGGTTAATTTATTAATTGTTTCTACCATATGTACAGGTATTCTGATCGTTCTGGCTTGATCGGCAATCGCTCTGGTTATCGCCTGTCGGATCCACCAAGTAGCATAAGTTGAAAATTTGAACCCTTTTGTATAATCGAATTTTTCTACGGCTTTAACTAAGCCTAAATTTCCTTCTTGAATTAAATCTAAAAATAGTAGTCCTCTTCCGACATACTTCTTCGCAATGGCTACTACCAAACGCAAATTGGCTACAATTAATTCTTCTTTTGCGGCTTCATCACCTTCTTGAACTCTTTTAGCGATTTCTCTTTCTTCTTCTGATTTTAATAAAGGAACTTTACCAATACTTTTTAAATAAATTTTTACATTATCATAATTTTTATTAACCGACGTATCCGCATATTCTTTATATTTTTCTTCTTCCTGTTCATCAACGGCAGTGTAATCGAGATTATTCAGTTCCTCATCGACATCTTCATCTGTCAATTCATCATCAACCAAATCATCATCATCCTTCATAACATCTTCGTCGAGTTCATCTTCCATAATGATTCCGTTATCTCTGGTCCATTCAATAAAATTCTCTTGTTCTTCATCAGTCAATTTCAAGTTATCGATTGCTTTCATAACTTCATCTTGCGTGATGATGTCACCTGCCTGACTTCTGATCAGCAAGTCTTTTTTTATATCATCTATAGTTTTATAATTTACGTTAGTCACTATTTTTCCCTCCTGTTACAGTAGACAGTTTTTCTTTTAACTTTTTGATCTCTTTTTGAATATTTATATAATTCAATGACAATTTAGCTTTCAAATGTCCATCATTTAATTTGATGATTTCTTGATTTATCTTTTCTTTTTCCTTCTGCAAAGACGCTATTTTTAATTTAATGCAACAATCACGCAACAAATCGGCATTGGCACTATCAACAATTGATTTATCTGCTAAGATTCCTAATAACATACCATATTGTTGATCGTCCATATCTTGTGCTAAAGAGGAAATTTTAAACTGTGGATTTTGAAAGTATGAATTGATTATCAAGGTTATATATCGGTTATATTTTTCATCCGGTAACTCAACCATTTCATCCTGAAAAACTCCTACATTAGCAGCAGAAAGCATAAGCTGTTTCAATATAGTTCTCTGAGCTATTTCCAAACCATTAAGGCTTTGAGATGCTGCATGTTCAAAGCGATTATTTACTTTAACGATTGTCGGAGCGCCTACTTTTTCTCTACGCAATATATCATAAGAAAATCCGGTAATTTCGGACAACATTCGCAAATAAACATCTTTGTCCAATTCATCATCGCATTTGTTTATTTCTGCACATACCTTAGCAACATATTCTTTCTTTGCGGAATAATTATTTAAATCATATTGTCTTTTATAATAGTCCAATATGAAATCAATCCAAGTCAAAGAATGCTCAAGCATAGCCTTTAACTCACCGGCACCATATTTATTGACAACTTCATCAGGATCCAAACCGGTCTTATTGTTTATTACCCTTATTTCTAAACCGATTTTCTCGGCCATTTTACCGGCTCTTAATATTGCCGCCTGGCCAGCGGCATCACCATCAAAAGCCAACAAAATACTTTTAGTATATTTTTTTAATAACGAAAGTTGTTTATCGGTTAAATTAGTTCCTAAAGAACATACCGCATTGTTAATCCCCGCTCGATCAAAAGCAATTACATCCATCGGTCCTTCTGCCAATATAGCTATCTTATTTTCTTTGATTGACTGCTTAGCAAAGTTTAAATTATATAAAACATCGCTTTTATGATAGATAGGCGTATCTGCACTGTTGATATATTTACTCGGATTGTTTTTATCAATACTTCGAGCTGTAAATGCTATCGGATGACTGTTTTCATCAAAGATCGGAATCATTATTCGATCGTAAAATGTATCTCTGATACCATTCTCGGTGAGCCTTACAACATTTGCTTCAATCAAATCGCTATCTTGATACCCTTTCTTATGCAAAAAATAATATACTTTATCATTTGGAGGATTATAACCAATGGCGTATTTTCTTAATAATTCCTTATTTAAGTTTCTCTTATTTAAATATTCTTTATATGTTAAACCGGAAGCACTATTCAATTCATTTTGGCAAAAAATAACCGTGTCGGAAATTATCTTATGATAAACAGTCTCGGTGAATTTTTCCTCATAACTGTTCGCAAATTCATATTTATATCCGATCATCTCCGCAACAATTTTTACTGCTTCGGGATATGAAACTTTTTTATATTTCATTACAAACGAGAAAACATCACCGGCTGTTTTATTTTCTGCCGGGCAAGAGAAGCACTTGAATATCTGCTTATCTACTGATATATGTAAAGACGGATCATGGTCATCATGAAATGGGCAATAAGCAACATAGTTTACTCCTTGCTTAATAATAGGAATAAATGAGCCGATCACATCCTCAATTCTTGCCCTTCTTTTTATATCATTTATTACATCAATTGGAATTCTTGTCATCAATTTCTTTAAAATCTTACCAAATTATTCAAATATTCATCCAATTCGTCAATTTTAATCGTTTCCTGTTTCATTGTATCACGATCACGAATTGTTACTGTCTTATTTGTTTCGCTGTCAAAGTCAACAGTAATACATACTGGAGTACCGATAGAATCCTGTCTTCTATAACGTTTACCGATAGATCCGGCTTCATCATATTGAACATCAAAAGATTTGGCTAATTTGAGATATATTTCTGTAGCCAAAGGTGCCAATTTCTTGCTCAAAGGCAAAACAGCTGCCTTAATAGGTGCAAGTGCCGGATGAAAATGCATAACAACACGACTGTCTTCTTTTCCTGGTTCATTAGATAATTGCTCAACATCATAACTGTCACAAACAAATGCTAAAAACAATCTTTCTACACCGACTGCGGGTTCAACACAGTAAGGAACATATCTTTCATTGGTATAAGGATCCAAATATGACAAATCCTCTTTTGAGTGTTCCATATGACGTTTTAAATCATAATCTGTACGATCGGCAATACCCCAAACTTCTCCCCAGCCGAATGGAAATAAATATTCAATATCACATGTTCCCTTAGAATAGAAAGCTAATTCCTCTTTGGTATGATCACGCATACGCATATTTTCTTTTCTAAGGCCTAATGTTGTCAACCAATCATGACAGAATTGCTTCCAATAAGGATACCATTTATCGTCTTCACCGGGACTGCAGAAAAATTCCATTTCCATCTGTTCGAATTCTCTCGTTCTGAAAATAAAGTTGCCCGGTGTAATTTCGTTACGGAATGACTTTCCTACCTGACCGATACCAAACGGTAATTTTTTACGCATAGTTCTCTGAACATTTTTGAAATTTACGAACATGCCCTGAGCAGTTTCCGGACGTAAATAAATCGTACTTTTATTGTCTTCAACAACTCCTTGGAATGTTTTGAACATTAAATTAAATTGTCTGATATCGGTAAAATCTGTAGATCCGCAATTAGGACAAGCAATCTTATGTTCATGAATATAGTTAATCATGTCCTCATTTTTCATGGCTTCTACATTTACCGGTTCAGTTGCACATTGCTCAATCAACTGATCGGCACGATATCTTGTCTTACACTTTTTGCAATCAATTAACGGATCGCTGAAATTTTTAACGTGACCGGTCGCAACCCATACTTCCGGATTCATCAAAATAGCACTTTGAATGCCGACATTATTCGGATCTTCCTGAATAAACTTTTTCCACCATGCTAATTTAATGTTTTTTTTCAAATTAACTCCCAACGGACCATAGTCCCATGTATTTGATAATCCACCGTATATTTCTGATCCTTGAAATACAAAGCCCGATGTTCTCAAATGATTTACAATCTGATCAAAAGTATATTTTCCCATACTCGCTCCTCTTTTCTCTCATATAAATAAATACTTCCGTTTTATAAAAAAGTAAACTAACTGTGCAAATTTGTTATGCTTTTATAACTGTTTATTTGTATTCCTGAATATATTACTAAAACATTCATCAATATATCCGTTAAGGCAAAATCATTTAATTGCAGATTTGTTAACTTATCTATTATATTAATATTAGCTTTGTTAATGTAACGAAATTTTTTAAGCATAGACACTGACAAAGTTGCATTTTGTCCTTGATTACATTTATGACATAAAAATCCACCATCTTCTAGTGAAATAGTCTCAATATCATCGGTTCTGCCGCACAAAACACAACCATCAACATATGGTGAAATTCCTAATATTTTTAACATTTCCACTAAAAAAACATTCAACACTAAATAAGCTTGATCTGACTTATCTAAATTCTCCAATGTTTTTAATAACAAAGAGAATAGATCATCTTGATATGCTTTATCGATCAGTTCACATATAAGTGAAGCGATCATAATTTTTTCATAGTCATTTTTAATACTAGCGAATTCATTTATTAAAACCGCACTTTTTAGCAATTGGATACCCTTGTGAGGATTATAATCCAACATAAAAGTACTGTAATTCAATGGTTGCGTTGCATAAATGTTTTTCCCGTTTATTTTTTTATAACCCTTAACATATAGGCTCATCTTACCATATTGTTCGGATATTATTGTTATAATTGCATCATTTTCTTTATAATCATTTTCTTTAATTACGATTGCATTAATCTGTTCATTCATTTTCGTCTTTATTCCAATAACCGAATTGTTGCAACTGATAGCGTTTATTTCGCCAATTCTCTTCTACAATAACAAATGTTTCCAAAAAAACCGGACAGTTAAATCTTTCTTCCAATTCCAAGCGCGCAAATGTACCTATTTTTTTGATCATCTGACCTTTTTCTCCAATAATAATTCTTTTTTGAGAATCCCTTTCACAAACAATTGTCGCTTGGATATAAATCTTATTTTTTTTCTTTTCAATCTTATCAATACTGACAGCAACAGAGTGTGGAATTTCTTCGGAAGTGTTAATCATTAATTTTTCGCGAATTATTTCTGCAATCATAAAGTTTTCCGGATAATCAGAAATCATATCACCGGGATAATACTGTAAATCGTCTTTCAAATATTGTTTTAATGTATTAATAAGTTCATCAATATTTTTTTTGCGTAAACCACTTAATGGAATTATTTCTGCAAATTGTTCCTGTTGAACTGACATCAACAAATTCAACAATTCCGATTTATTCAATTTATCGATTTTATTTATGATCAAAAATTTAGGTTTGTTTACTTTTTTCAGATAATCAGCAATTATTTCGTCGGCCTTATCGAAACCCTTGGTAGCATCTATTAAAAAAAGAATAATATCGGCATCTTGCACGCTTTCATAGGCATGACGAACCATCATTTCATTAAGCTTTGCTTTTGCTTTATGAATACCCGGTGTGTCAATAAAGATGATTTGCATATCATCGGTTGTTAAAATACCGCGAATATTGTCTCGTGTTGTTTGAGGCTTACTGGTTGTTATTGCTACTTTACGCGACAAAATACTGTTCAATAATGTGCTTTTACCGACATTAGGTTTTCCGATCAAAGCGACAAAACCACTTTTAAATACACTCATTAACCTAAATCCTCATCAGTAAATTGCATCGGTAACAATTCATCAATATTTGTAACTAAAGTATTTTCTTTATTGCTCAAAATGATTGGAGTCTTATGATCGAGCAATTCGCATAATACTTGTCGACAAATACCGCATGGTGCTGCCAGTTTTTTTCCGTAACTTACAATGCATAATGCTTCGATGTCCTCTTTACGATATCCATAAGAATACGCAGTAAAAATCGCACTTCTTTCCGCACAATTTGTTGCTCCAAAAGAAGCATTTTCGATATTTGCTCCTAAAAAATGGTTCCCATCTTTACAAAGAACGCAAGCACCCACCTTATAATTCGAATAAGGCGCATAAGCATTATCGGCAGCTGTAAATGCCAATTCAATTAGTTGTTGTTGATCCATAATCTTCTCCTTTATCATTTTCACTTACTATATCATCGAGTATTTCTTTTTGATACTTAATCATTTTCTTTTCTTCTTCAGCTGTTTGATGGTCAAAACCATTTAAATGAAGTAATCCGTGCGTAAACAAAAAGCAAATTTCTCTTTTTTCACTGTGCTCATATTCTTTAGCCTGCCTAATTGCTGCATCGACATTGATAAATATATCGCCTAATTCTTCCGCAAAATAATCATTTTCGGTTTTATTATCTGCCAACGCAAATGATATAACATCGGTCGGACGATCAATATTTCGATAATCACGATTTATTTCTTTTATTTTCTTGTCTGAGACAAATATAACACTGACAGATATATTATCGTTTAAATTCAATACTGCAATTGTTTTTCGCATAATAATACCGAATATTTTTTTATAATTACTATATCCTTTTCTTCGACTGCGATTATATACATTAAGTTCCATATTCTTCTCCTTATTGTTTTTTATAAGCATCAATGATTTTTTGTACAACCGGATGACGCACCACATCTTTAGAACCCATTTCGATTATTCCCACTTCTTCGATATTTTTAACAACTTTCATCGCCTGTATTAAGCCTGATTTTTTGTGAGGCGGTAAATCGATTTGAGTTATATCACCGGTGATTATCATCTTAGAATTAAATCCCAAGCGAGTTAAAAACATTTTAATTTGCATTTCAGTAGTATTTTGGGCTTCATCTAATATTACACAGGCATCATTCAATGTCCGTCCGCGCATATAAGCTAACGGAGCAATCTCAATAATTCCTTTTTCAATCATCTTTGTAGTAGTTTCCATACCGACCAAAGATTCAAAAGAATCATATATCGGTCGCAAATATGGATCAACTTTTTCTTGCAGATCCCCCGGCAAAAAACCCAAAGATTCACCCGATTCAACAACGGGTCTGGTAATTATAATTTTCTTAATTTCGGCTTTTTTCAGCATATTATAAGCGAACACTACCGCCAAAAACGTTTTACCCGTACCGGCAGGACCGCAGACAAAAGTAACAACTTTCTTTTGGAAACTTTCATATAATTTTTTCTGTCCATAAGTGCGCAAATAATATTTTTTACCCGCTAAACCATTACAGATAAATTCTTTATAAAAATTATTACTTAAAATGGCTGATAAATCATTATCATTGACTTCTCCGTTTTCGTGAGCAGTTTTAATAATATTTTCTAAAGCTTTTTTTATCAAAACATTTTTTTCATGATTATCTGTATATAAAATCCCATCTTTAAAATACAAATTAACATCATAATATTTATTAATTTTTTGCAAAATACGATCATTTTCCGCAAAAAGTATCGAATAATCACTGAAGTCATAATCATTTAAGTCTAATACTATATTATCCAAATCAAAATATCCTCCGTAAATATTATACAATAAAAAAAGCGGTTTTTACACCACTATTTCTTTCTTGCTTTACGAGCAGCCTCTTGTTTAAGTTTGCGTTTAACACCGGGCTTAACATAGTACTCTCTTTTGCGAGCTTCAGCAAGGGTACCATTACGAGAAACTTGTCTCTTGAAACGACGTAATGCATCATCAAGTTGTTCATTTTCTTTAACGATTACTTTCGGCATGTTTTTCTACCCTCCCTTCTGAAACTACAATGTTGTGCGAAAAACTCAACACTTATATTGTATGATATTTGTCAATTAATTTCAACTAAAAAATGTGAAAAGATGTGATTAATATACATCAAAATTAATGTTTTTCCAAATATTGTTGCATTATTGCAACTGAAGATGAGCATCCTAAGCGATCTGCACCGGCTTCAATCATTTTCAAAGCATCATCGTAAGTTCTAATGCCACCGGCAGCTTTAACTTGGCATTTTTTTCCAACAACCGATTTCATTAAAAATACATCTTCAACAGTCGCACCCGATTTAGAAAAGCCGGTAGATGTTTTAACAAATGTTGCATCTGCCATCATGGCACATATACAGGCTTCCGCTTTTTCATCATCGGTTAATAAGCAGGTTTCAATAATTACTTTTACAGTTTTCCCTTCGGCAGCATTTACTACTTCCGCAATATCATCTTTTACGGCTTGCCAATTATGTTCTTTTGCTAAACCAATATTAATAACCATATCAATCTCTTGCGCACCGGCAGCAATTGCCTGCTTTGTTTCAAAGGCTTTAGTTTTGCTGTCACAAGCACCCAAAGGAAAGCCGACAACACAACATACTTTGACATCGCTGTCTTTTAACAGTTGATAACAATAAGAAGCATAACAACTGTTGACACAAACACTGGCAAAATCATATTTTAATGCTTGATGACACAATTCCTCTATTTGTTTATGAGTAGCTTCCGGTTTTAATAATGTGTGGTCAATATATTTATTCAATTTTTTCATTGTTCTTCTCCTTTTAACATTTTTGTTAATATTTCTTTTGCGGCATTATTGTCACCCATCCAGTAAACTTTACCATCACCGATTTTAAAATATTGTTCATCGGCCTTTCCCAAGATACAAACAGTGTCATCTTTATTAGCCAATTCCAATCCTTGTCTGATAGCATCATAACGATCCTCAATATATAACCAAGGGTGTTTGGTGATACCTGTAGCTATTTCGCAGCATATCTCATAAGGATTTTCCCAGTGATTATCCTCTGAACATAAAATAATTACATCACTGTTATCATCGACAATTTTGCCAATCATCGGTCTTTTTTTATGATCTCTGGCACCGTGAGCGCCGAATACTGTAATTATACGACCATCTTTTTTGGTAATCGCTTTAATATATTCAAATATTTTTTCATAACCATCCGGAGTATGCGCATAATCGACCAATACATTAAAATTTTGACCGCAGTCAATTTTTTCGGCACGGCCAAGTACTTGCGGAATGCTATTCAAATATGGTAATAATTCCTCAATTTTATATCCATCTTCAATTAAAGTAGCCAAAACCGCCAACAAATTATAGATATTAAATTCAGCCACCAAATTTGTTTCTATGTGGATGTTATTATTTCCGTATACCAAATCAAAACTGCTATGATCATTAAATAAATGAATATTTTTTGCCATGTAATCAGCGTTATTTTTTAGAGCATATGTGATACATTGGCATTTAGCGTCATCAATTAATCTTTGACCATAACTATCATCTACATTTATGATTGCTTTTTTATCCGTGCCAATCATCTTAAACAGTTTCGCTTTAGCATTATAATAATTTTCCATTGTTCCATGATAATCTAAATGATCATGCGTTAAATTGGAAAAAATGGCATAATCGAATTTAACCGCTTCAACTCTCCGTAAATCCAATCCTTGAGAACTTACTTCTATTGAAACATTGCGGCATCCATGATCATATATTTCTTTAAGCATTTTATGTAACACTTCAATATCGGGTGTTGTCAAAAAAGTGTCATTGATTTGCTCATCCCACATGTAGCCGATTGTACCTATATAACCGCATTTATGAAAACGCGATACTAAATAGCGAATAATCCAAGCAATTGTTGTTTTGCCGTTTGTTCCCGTCACACCATAAACTTTCATATTTTTGGTAACATCGCCATAAAATCGAGAAGCAAAAAGATTTAAAGCTTCTAAAGTGTCTTCAACCTTCAAATAGGTTATTCCCTCATAATATTTTTCAAAATCTTTACTGTGGACTATACAAATTGCTCCATTGTCAATGGCTTGTTGCACATAATCGTGACCGTCATTGACCAAACCGACGATACAAAAAAAGATTGATTTTGCACTTTTTTTGCGTGAATCTGTCATGATATTTTCTACAATCACATGTGGTGCATTTTCAAATATCTCACTAATATCCATAATATCCCTCTCAAATCAAATTTCCGAAAAGTACTTCTCCCTCATTCTTTTCAACGAAAACTTTGCCCATTTGGTTTGTTATGTCTGCTTCACTTTTCACTTTCACAACCAAATACTGGCTACAGTGACCAACATAAAAATCATCCTCTTTTTTTTCAAAAAGAACTTCTACCTCTTTGCCGATAAATATACCAGCATAAGTATTATATAATTGTGTGCTTAATTTAGTCAAACTGCCAACTCTTTGATGTTTAACATTTTCCTCAACTTGTTCTTTTTTGTAATAATCTGCGGTATATTTCTTCCTGGCGTAAGGAAATACATGCAAAAAAGACAATTGGCACTTATTAATAAATTGTTCTGTTTGTCGGAAATACGCTTCAGTTTCATTTGGCAATCCAACTATGACATCACTACTGATAGATATATCAGGAATCCTTTTTCTGATTTTTTGAATCTTATCATAATAATAGGCAGTATCATAAGGACGATTATTATCTTTTAACAAAGTATCCGAACCTGTTTGCAGCGGAATATGTAAGTGGTGAGCAATTTTACTGTTTTCAGCAATCAAATCAATAAGTTTATTCGATACCTCGGTGACTTCTATAGATGAAATCCTAATTCTTTGCAAATTCTTTACTTCCTTAAGAATCGTCTCTATTAAATCTGCTAAATCATATTCGCCATCATGCCATCTACCGGTATGAATTCCGGTCAGTACTAACTCCGGATGTCCCGAATCAACCAATTGTCGAGCTTGTTTAAGCACTAAAGGTAACGAAAGGCATCTCTCCCTGCCTCTGGCAAAAGGTATAACGCAATAGCTGCAAAATTGGTTACATCCATCTTGAATTTTCAAATAAGCTCTGACTTGGTTAAAATTACGAATAAACATTTCTTCAAACGGTGTCGTTTGAAAATCTTCTACCATAAATATCTTTTTTTTATTTATAAAATAGTCATCAATTAATTGAGGCAATAAAGTTTTATACTTTGAACCAATAACAATATCACAATCATCAAATACAGAAAGATCATTTTTTTCTGTTTGAACATAACATCCAACTGCTACAATACAACTATCCTTATTCATTTTACGAGCCTTATGAATCATTTGGCGGCTTTTTGAACCTGCCATATTGGTTACAGTGCAAGTATTGATAATATAAATATCGCTGAAATTTTTAAAATCAGTTTCTTCGTATTTTTCTGCCAATTGCTGGCGGTACCAGTTTGCTTCATAATTATTAACTTTACAACCTAAATTACATATCGCAAATTTCATAGATTACTCCTTTTAGCATCAATCACTGCCAAAACATATAAACCGGCAGTTTCGGCTCGCAAAATGTTATTTCCTAAGCTACAACACACAAAATCATTTTTCTTTAAGAACTCTATTTCCTTTTCTTCAAAGCCACCTTCCGGTCCAACAACAAATGTCACTGAAGAACTATCAATCAATTCTAATATATGTATATTTTTCTCATTTTCATAAGGAACGATATTAATATCACTTTTATATTTAACAATTTCATTTAATTTAATTGGTTTTTCAACCTGACACATCGATATTCTGTTAGATTGTTGGGCAGCTTCCAAAGCAATCTTATTCCAACGCGCTAACTTTTTTTCCAGTTGCTGCTCATCAATATGAATAATTGTTCTATTACTGATAATCGGCACAATTTTTGTAGCATTCAGTTCTACTGCCTTTTGAATCAACCATTCCCATTTATCTTTCTTTATCATACAGGCACAGTAGATAATTTCTTTATTTTCTTCTTGATTCATTAACCGCTGTTGCACTTGCGCAATCACATTTGTCGCACTTAAATGAATTGAAGCAAGAAAAAGATTATTGTTTGCATCAACCAAGCGTATTTTATCATTTTCTTTACAACGCAAAACATCCCGCAGATGATGACTGATTTCTGCACCTAAAATAATTTGAGCATCATCGCTCAATATTTCATTAACGAAATACTGTCGCATTATTTTTTCTCTCCCTCATTAGCCATGGTTTTCAACATTTTAATCTCATGAGGTTTTAGTCTTCTGTAACTACCGATTGCTAAATTATCGTCTTTAACACAGCCAAAACAACTTCGATGCAATTTTTTGACTTCATATCCCAGAGCTTCCATCATTCTTCGTATTTGACGATTACGTCCTTCATAAATAATAATTTCAAAGCTGCAACGTTGGGCTTCAATATCATAATTTATCATTCTGACTGTTGCCGGAAGAGTTTTTATTCCATCATCCAAAATAATACCATTACGAATATCCTGCATATCTTTTTTTGTTAAAACACCTTTAATTGTCACTTTGTAAGTTTTAGGCAAATGATATTTCGGATGAGTCAGCATATTATCAAAATCACCGTCATTAGTTAAAATAATCAACCCGGTAGAATCGTAGTCTAATCTTCCTACTGGAAAAATACGTTGTGGACAGTCAACTAAATCAACTATTTTATCTCTGTTATGTTCATCATCCGCTGTACAAACATATTTACGCGGCTTATTAACCAAATAGTAAACCAATTCTTCCTTTTCTATCGGCTTATCATTTACAGTTATAACATCTTTATTCGTAACGGTTGTTCCTAAAACCGATACTGTTTGACCGTTTACTTTTACTTTTCCGGCACTGATCAATTCTTCAGCCTTTCTGCGCGATGCAATTCCGGCCTGAGCAATAACTTTTTGCAATCTTTCCGCTTTCATCAGTCAAACAACTCTCCTTCCTCTTTTTCCTGTTTATATTCCGGCAATTCCGGTAACTCAGACAATGATTTCAATTTAAATGTGTCCATAAATTCATCGGTAACCGCATACTGAAATGGTTTACCGGCAGTTTCCAATCGTCCGGCTTCCTTAATTAAGTTTTTAGCTAAAAGTTTGCGAATCATCATATCACAACTTACGCCTCTAATTTCTTCGATTTCTACCCGCGTGATAGGTTGCTTATAAGCTATAATTGCTAAAGTTTCCAAGGCAGCTTGAGAAAATTGCTTGTTATTTTCTTCATTAAATATCTTTTGACAATAATCATGAGTCTCAGCTTTGGTGACTAATTTATAATATTTACCATAATTGGCAATTTCCAAGCCGCGATTTTCATCTTCATTATATTCCAACATGAGTTTATCCATGATACAGATCATCTCTTCTTTAGATATTTCTAATGCGGCAACCAACTGTTCTAAAGTGACACCTTCATCACCGGCAATAAATAAAATTGCTTCAATAATCGATTTATAATTTATATTCATATCTCACACCTTTTTAAAATATACTTCTTCCTTATTAACTGAAAATGATAAATAATTGTCATTAACCAAATCCAATACAGCCAAAAAGGTTACAACAACATCATATACATCATTACAATCTTTTAATGTTGTGTTCAAATCAAACGTACTCGGCCAATTCTTAATTAATTTTTTAATCTGTTGCTTTCTTTCATCAACCGAAATATTTTTTCGCGTAATATTAACTTGATACGGTTGAGAGATTTTATATCTTTTTAAGCAACGATTCATCGCCTTAATCAAATCATATGGTGATGAATTTTCATAAGTTTCTTCTAGATCAATCCACTGATTAACTATATCCGCTTGAGGTTTTTCAAATTGTTTTTGTCTTTCCGAATACATCTGCTGCAATTGAGCAGTGACATCTTTATACTTTTGGTATTCAATTAATCTTTTTACCAAATCCTGTTCACTGTCTTCTTGCTGATAATCATCTTCGATTTCTACATCATCTTTATGTAACAATTTACGACTTTTATATTCCATTAAAGTGGCAAGCATGGCTAAATATTCACCGGCAATATCTAAACGTAACTTTTCCATCGCGTGAATATAATTGATATATTGTTCAGTTAGTATCTCAATATCCAAATTAAAAAGATCAAGTTCTTTTTCTTTAATTAAATGTAACATCAAATCCAAAGGACCTTCAAACATATCAATCGTTACCTTAAAATCCATAAATTGCTCCTTAACTTATTTAGTATAACATAAATAGGGTTTTGACATAGATAAAAAAAGAAGTATTTTAATTGATAAAAATTTCTCTTTTATAAAAATAACAGGCAGTCATCAATTGACTGCCTGCAAAGTTAATTTAATTATTTCCAAGGATCATCCTGTTGCGGTATGCGAATACCGACCATTAGATTGTTTTGCCATAAAAAATATTGATTATCTTTTTTTCGCAACTGAACCGAACGATCGCTATCCGCTCCTGATGAAGTTATATAGAGTGTTACGTATCCATCTTGGCTGTAAGAATATGAATTATCTCTTACCGTAATTTCATACGGGATTCGTGGCTGATAATTGTTTTCAACACTTGTGCCTGCCAAATATGAGCGCATCAAATATTTTTTACCTGCTAATCGATCACGCAAGAATTGCTTGTCCATATTATTCATTTCGACAGGACCTTTCAAATAATTTATCATTGCAATTGTTTCATCAACGTTCTGTTCATAATGGCATAATGCCAATACTACTAATGCTGCCACCTCATATTCATCACTTAAATTAGATAATTTTTTCAATTCCTCAACATTTTGCGGCAATTCATTATATTTAAAGGTCTTTTCCATTAAAAATGTCCTCCGCCGCGACCACCGCTGTGACTGCCTACCGAACCGCTAAAACTACTGCCACCGGAATGACTTGAACCGGATGAATGATTGTTGTTATCATTTTTTGGAATAGGAGTTTTAGATACTTGACTATATAAGAAAATATCACGACTGTTTGGATATAAACGGAAAGAATTTTTCCGCAAATATGTATTAGCATCATACTTTTTTCTAACCGATTTATTTTTTCCTCTTAAAATTCCGGTATAAATAAGAGCAGATATTAAACCACTTCCGCCACCGATTCCGGCCAATAAGCCGTAATTTGTCGCTTTTTTGCTTACAGTAATATTTACCGGCGAACTATTTACATTGACAACAACATCATTTGGCATTTCATATTGACCGTCTATATTTTGACATACCAATGTATATTGTTTACCTTCAGCAATCTCCAAATTTCCATAGCCATCATAACAATTTAAACTTTGCCAATATTCACCATCGTCATCATATACTACAAATTCAGCTTCTACAGGGTTTCCCTCTTCATCTTTTACTTGAACAACAATTTTTTCCAAAACAATATCAATAATTTGACCATTTTCGGCCGATGTTAATATTTTATCAACTTCTAAAATATACGCTTTTATTGC
>JAUNFB010000001.1:0-38640 GCA_030525245.1 Erysipelotrichia bacterium | reverse complement strand
TGATATAATTCTGATCCGGTTGCGTAATATGAATTATATGTAGAAGCAAAAACATTTCCTAAATTTTCAATTGAGTAATCAGTAATATAGTTAAAACAGATACCATCAATATCGGTTGTAAAATAATATGTTTTAGTTTCCATATCTACAGTCAAAAGTATACCCGAATAATTACTTCCTTGGCCGTATCCGTATTCTTCATAGATCATATTAGCATAGTCGTCTATATCATATCCTTGAGTAGAATTAACAACAACAGCACAAATATCTGCCTGATGTTCCGTGCTTAATTTATCACACAAGGTATTGAGTTCACTTAATTGTTCAGAAGTCAATTCTCCCGTTTCATCTATAACAAAATCACTTTTAGCGACAACAAATGACGGAACAAACATAAACAGCATGATCGCTGCCACAAATAACAATTTACTTATTTTTTTAATCATTTGTTACCTCCCAATAATGTATGACAATACTGCAACAATTATCGTAACAATCGCAAATACGATCGCAAATCTCTTCCAATATTCAGCATTATCTACCGGCAAATCACCTACAAAGCGACCGGTTTGACCATTCATCGCAAAAGTATATTTTTTTCCGCGATAAGTTGTATTCAGCAACCAAACAGGTAACAAACAATATTTTACATAACCGTTATTCAATCTGACATTACCGCTTTCTCGTACCAATGAACTATAACCGAATATTGTTGATTCCAATTGAGCAGCCGATGAATTTTTGATTCGTATATCCGCTTTTTCTTGCGATTGAATTTCATCAATATCATATTTATCGGCCAAATAGCCAGATAAAAATGCCGTTTGGAAATCCACAGCCGCACTCATATCAAACGGTTCAATTGATTCCATTAATATTGCATCAATCTTACTCGATCCATCAACAGGAACATTGTCAAATGCCATTTCTCCGCTGCGATAAATAGAATAATAATCCGTCTTTGTGTAATTGTAATCTCTGTCTGACCAGCTAGACACCTTTGTTCCTCGGAAATTGCATGTTGCCTCTATTTCAGCATCATATAACCAAAAAGGAACATAAACACCTTTTATTTCATCTAAATGGTTTTCCGTCTTAAATGTCTTAGGAACCAACGGTTTTCCTTTTAGATGTTCCAAATATTTTTCTTTGGCGGTTTTTTTATCCAATTTAAAAGGAATAACATAATCCGGCTTTAAGTTACCGGAAAACTTGCTGTTTAAAACGACCGGCGAACCACAATAAGGACATTTTGTAGCTGCCGTGCTTTCATCTGTAATTATTTCCCCACCACAAGATTTACAAACATAAGATTTGAGAGAATTAGCCTCATCTCCCCATTGTTGTGATGGCTTGCTTGTCCAACTTATTTCCTCATCAATAGTCTCCGATAAGTCTTGTTGATATTGTTTCATTGAATCAACATCTAATTCCGTTCCGCAATAAGGGCATTTTAACTTGCCACTTTGGGCATCAAAATTTATTTGACCACCGCAAGAAGGACATTTAAATTCTTGCAAATCACTCATAATTTACCTTTCTAATATTCAACCGGTATAATACCGGTTGAATAAATTAATATAATTGTTTTCCGCATTGCGGACAAAATTTAACTGAACTATCTATTTTTTCCCCACAATTAGGACAAAATTTTCCTCCAATTTGTGTTGGCTTGGTTGCACCGCATGTGCTACAGAAATTACCATTATTCACATTACCACACTGAGGACAAGTCCAACCACCATTTTGTGTTACATTTTGATTGCGTTGGAAAGTATTGTTGCTCTGATAATTATTTACACGGTTATTGTTGTAATAACTCATGTTATTTGATAAATAAGCATCAGGAGCTTCAAACATACTCTTATTCAAATAATAATCATTACCTGTTAATGCTAACGATAAATCATTAACAATCTTTTCGTATTCCATAAACAACGGCGAAGTACAGCTATCCGGTTTTTCAGAAGTCAATTCAAAATTGATTTCATCAAAATAAGGATTACTGAGTGTTATCTTAACATAAAATCTGTAACTATAATTATAACGCGGAGGAACATAAGAAACATTCTCGCCGTCTTGATCCTCACAATAAATTTCTGATTTACTTTCAGTTACATTTGCTTCAAAACTGTTAACAGATTGAATATCAATAATATCGGCGTTTTCTTTGCGAAAATCATTGGCATAACTTACCACAAAATTACCTTTACGGCTGTCAATATATACTTTCCAATTTCTGCCTATTACTTTATCAGGATTAAATGATTGTAAATTGATTTGATTTTGTTGACGATATTCCAGCTGTTGCTTTATTTCCGCAACTGTACTTCTCTTTCTGTCAGAAAAGAAAGGGGAAAGTTTTTTGGCACAATCTTTACAAATGTTGCCATCCTCTACTTTTCTGTTACCCAAAAATTTGATTTGGTTTCCGCATATATCGCAGTATTTCTTATCGAACAAACCCATTTTTATACCTATTGAGGTTTTTTACTGCCACAATTCGAGCAGAAATTACCTGTATTAACTGTTCCACAGCTGCATGTCCAACTGCCATCTGTCGGTTTTGCACTTCCACAATTCGAACAGAATTTGCCGGTATTAACCGTTCCGCAACTGCATGTCCAACCCTGTTGTTGAGCAGCTTGTTGAGCTTGCTGTTGATTGTTCATATTAAAGAAATTCATAGCATTCATGCCACCGGCATTTTGAGCCATATTCATTCCCATAAAGCCAACTGCTGCGCCTCCGCTGTTTTTAGAAGCATTCTTCATGGCTTCAATTTGTGCATCAACCAAACCGGCACCGGCCATAGCTGCGTTAGTATACATTCCGGCTTTTTGAGCCATCTTAATCATTTCAGCATCTTCTTCCGGCAAAGTTACAGTAGCAATTGCTACATTAACAACTTTAATTCCTCTTGTTTGAGACCATTTAGCCGATAATGCTTCATTTAAATATACTTCCAATTCCGAATTGTGGTTTACAATTTCATTAGGTCTCATTTCCAATGAAGATAATTTTCCGATTGCCGGCTGCAAAGCACTGATAAATTCTGCTTTCAATTGATTATCAATTTCATCTCTTGTATAAACACTAGCCACATTGCCGCAAACATTGCTGTAGAATAATACAGGATCGATGATGCGATATGAATATTGTCCGGCTAAACGAATACTTACATCAACATCCAAATTAATTTTCTTATCTACAACTTTAAACGGAATAGGGTTAACGGTTCCGAATTTATTATCTAAAATTTCTTTTGTATTGAAGTAATAAACTCTTTGATCTTTTGCCACTTCGCCGCCAAATACAAAACGTTCTTTAATTTCTTGGAATGTCGATTGAATGCCATCGACTAAATTTCCGCCGAACAACGAAGGTGAAGAAGAACTGTCATAAGTAAATCCACCGGCTTCGGCACATACTTCAACAACTTTACCTTGATCAACAATAATCATACATTGTCCGTCATTAACAATAATATTACTTCCGTTGGTAATAATATTATCATTACCATTATTGTTAGAAAATAAACCGCTGGTGTGTCTTTGCCCCTTAGCAACCAAAACATCATTTTCCAAAGAATCACAATAAATGTAATCCTTCCATGAATCCTTCAAAGTGCTGATAGCAGCACCTAAACCTGCTCTAATAAGTCCCATATTTTATGTCTCCTTTCACTTATTAATTTCTATTAATCAACAACAAGCAGCCTATCTTCAATCTGACTGTCTATTATGTTGTTAGCAGCTAAATATTCATAAATGTTATCAAAATCGTTAGTTGAGATAACTTTACTATCTCCGTTGAGTAGTATTTCATTCAATGACAAGCCGAAGAACTGCTCAAAATTATTGAAATGAAAATTCTGCAATCCAACTTTAAGCATCTCATCACCGCACAAATCCTTTCCTTCATATTCGACTTTCAAAAAATCTTTTTTTGACTTGCTGTAAATACAATGCATTCCATGAGATAATTGATAAAATTCCGTATGATCTCCCAACCATGTTTCATCACGACATATATATTTTAACATATGCAGAAGTTGATCTTTTTTAATTTTTAACATATATACCTTATCGTGATAAGGAAAACATTCATTAAGCGTTCCTAAAGTTACTGTCGGACCTAATTTTTCTAAACGAATTGAGCCAGAACCGAACAGCATCACATCCAAACCTAAAGATTGCTTCATAATGTCAGCAACCAAATTGCCCAAAGTTGTTTCTTGATTGCGTCGAGGATGAGTCAACTGATGTTTAAATTTTGTAACTATCTTGCCATATTTCAAATCTGTTTCGTTCTTATAATTATGAATGATATTCTCCAAAATCATATCTTTTTGGCAAGTCGTATTATCAATCGGAACATACTGCCATTTAAATGTGTCAATACAATTGTTATCCGTATCAATATCAATGTCAAATCTGCCGATGCCATCTGTACCCATACCAGCTTGAACAATCGGAATACCGTTAACAATAGCCGGTTCATCCAAAAATGTATGCGAATGTCCGCCGATGATAATATCAACTCCCCATTGCGGATCCAGTAGTTGGGCTAATTTTTTATCCTCTTCAAAACCTATATGTGTTAACAGCACTGTAAAATCAATATCTATTCCGTTATGTGCATTACAAATTCGACCTACTTCTTTAGCAGCATCAACTGTATCAATAATTGAACCGACTAATCCTTCCGATTTAGCCGAAGCCAATATTTCCTCTGTAACTATACCGATAAACAGTATCTTCATACCATCTATCTCAATAATTTTATATGGATTAAACAATCTTGCTCCATTGGTTTTTATATACATATTCGCATTAACAATCGGAAATTTTGCACATTTTTCAATAAATAACAGATGGGCAATTCCATAATCAACCTCGTGGTTCCCTATCGATACAACATCAGGTGCCAAAGCATTCATAATTTCTATTGTTGAGATTCCCTTATATTCACTATCAATGACCGATCCTCTGAACATATCTCCGGCAATCGCATAGATAACATTTTTTTCCTCTTCTCTTACTTTGTTGATATATCCGGAAAGATAAGCAACGCCGCCAACTAATCGTTCATCAATTCTCTCAGCCAGAAAATCACCATGTAAATCATTGGAATGTAATATGGTTAATTTTTTAATATTTTTCATCCGCTATTCCTCTCTTTACTGATAGATACTTTTAAAATATCTTTTAATATTTTCAATACTAATGATCTTCTCTTTGCCGTCAAAACCAAATTCTTCTAAAGATAATTTAGCCAAATAAGAACATTCATATTTCCCATATGCCGAAATTAACAATTCACATAAGTGGTACATCCCTTCAGACAGGTACACTTTTTCTTTATAATGCGGAATACTGTTAAGACCTTTTAAATAAGGACCATTTTCAGAAGTATAAAAATCTTCTTCAAACGCATGACAATTAAAGTAATATACCGATAATCCCTGCAAATAATAAAGCATTTTCTGCATTTTCATAACATTCATTTCAGATCCATCGATAATATTTTTTTGATAATTTCCGTAAATATGAGCAGCAATATCTTCAACATCGGCAGTAACAAAACTTCCCTTAATTCTATATAGCTCATCTAATGAAACAATCCTGTGCTTCTCTAGAAGCAAGTATTTTTGTAATCCCGAAACAATCTCTTCATATCGTTGACTATCAAAACAGTCCTGGTTTTCATTAATCATTGTCAAAAAATGTTTAGCATCTTTACTCAGCAACAACAATTGATTATCTCCGAACGATTGAATTGCTCCTTTTTCATAGCGATGAACCGTAATTTCTCCCAATCCAAGAGCAAAAGAATATTCTCTCTGAGATAAATCGTATTTTTTACGAATATTTTTTATCTGTTCTGAAGTCAGCAACCCAATTTTAGCTTTATAAGCATCTAAGTAACGCAGTTTATTTTCTTTTTCGATTGCTTTAAAGTATACTTCTTCATTTGTAGAAGAATCCACATAATATACTTCAACATACTCGACCAATTCGTTACGAAAAACCTTTTTAACTAAACGTTTTTTTTCAATGTACTTTTTTTCGATCGTTTCTTTCATATATAAAGTATAGCACTTCATCGAAAATTATCAATAGATAATTCAGTAAAAATTATCTATTGATAATTTTTTTAACACAAATTAACAAAAAAACAGTTTGTAAACAAACTGCAATATATTAATTAAGCACTTTTTCGCGTAATAACAATTATTTCCGGCGGATTTTTTTCTTTATGCAGATTTTCTATTTTTCGAATCATAAATTTATTTTCATCTACAGATAATAAATAATCCAACAATTGTTTTTTCTCTTCTTTTCCGTTTTGGTGTCCACAATAGATCGTTATTATCATCAATCCATTCAATTTTAATAAATTCAGACATTTCTCAACTGCGATTAATGTCGTATAAGCTAAAGTAGTAATATTTTTATCACCTTTCGGCAAATAACCTAAATTGAATAAAATTACAGCACATCTTTCTTTAACATATTGATCTATATTTTGGTGCCCGTCATTTATCAAACAATAATTGTCCAGTTCATTGCTCTTCAACAAGTTTTCTGTAATACTAACTGCCGACTTTTGAACATCAAAGCCATATACATACCGGCAATTTTCAGCTAAAAATAAAGTATCATTGCCATTACCGCATGTGGCATCAACAGCAACATCTTCTTTTGAAAGATACGGCAACGCCAAATAGTGCACAAGTTGAGTTGTTTTAGTTAAAATATTCATCTTTTCTTCCTCTCTTCCAAATTTTATAGATCGCAAATCCGAGTACCGATCCCAATACATTTAAGATGATATCGTCAACATCGGCAGTACCTAATTTAGTATAATATTGAATTACCTCAATACTCAAGGAAATCAAAAATGTATTAATTAAAAGGTAAAGAAAATTATTATTTCTTTTAAAAATAAGTGGCAAAAAAATACCCATTGGTATAAAAATCAAAATATTCCCAAACAGATTGGAGATTGCCAAATATCTGTAAGACTGATAACCACTCTTCAGCAGTGGGATAAACATCTTAAAAGAATAAAACGGAATAATATTTACACCAACTTCCATATCAACTTCCCTTGCTAAAAGCAACAAATCAATTAAGATAAAAATATATAATATAAACAAAACATATTTCATTAAATTTGTTTTTTTCAATTCCATCTCACCTACCGGATTTATTATAAGTTTTTTTTATGAAATTTTTATGATAAAAGCATTTTTCTTGAGTAAGCTCTGATATCCTGTATAATAAATTTGGAGGATTTAAAATGAAAATTGCTTTTTTTGACAGTAAACCTTATGATATCAGCTCATTTATACAATATAAAGATGAAAATTTAGAATTTAAATTCTATGAAACAAGACTTAATATTGACACCGTTGCCTTAGCAGCCGGAAGTGATGCGATATGTATTTTTGTCAATGACACCTGTAATGCTGAAATTATAGATAGATTAGTACAATACGGTATTAAATTAATTGTTCTGCGTTGTGCTGGTTATAATAACGTTGATATCAACTATTGTTATAAAAAAATTCGCGTTATGCATGTTCCGGCATACTCACCTTATGCTGTTAGCGAACATGCCATGGCTTTACTTTTAACATCCGTAAGAAGAATTCATAAAGCCTATAATCGGGTAAGAGATTTTAATTTTTCTTTAAATGACTTGACCGGATTTGATTTACACAATAAAACCATCGGTGTAATCGGAACAGGTAAAATAGGCAAATGTTTCATTGAAATTTGTCGTGGATTCGGAATGAACATCATTGCCTACGATCCTTTCCCCAACGGAGAATATAACTATGTCAGTTTGGAAAATCTTTTTGAAAACAGCGATATTATTTCTTTGCACTGTCCGCTAACCGATGATACATTTCATCTGATCAACACTCATTCAATTGATAAAATGAAAAAAGGAGTAATCATTATCAACACCTCACGCGGAGCACTGATTGATTCTAACGCGCTTTTAGATGGCATAAAATCTCGAAAAATCGGTGCAGCATGTTTAGATGTTTATGAAGAAGAAGCCGACATTTTTTATCATGATAATTCTAATCACATTTTAAATGACGATACTCTTGCTCGACTTATTTCCATGCCTAATGTAATTATCACTTCTCATCAAGCTTACCTAACAAGAGAGGCCTTGGATAACATCGCACAAACAACAATAAAAAACATTTACGCTTTCAAAAATGGTGAATTTTCCGAAAATGAATTGTGCTATCATTGTCCTAAAATCGAATATTGCAAAGGAAAAAGAGACAAAAAATGCTTTTAAAAAAGGAGATTGTTCTCCTTTAGTGCTTAATATTATCTTTAACTTCCAAATTAATAGTAATCAATTCTTCCAAGCTTACTTGAAAAATGATTGCTATTTTTATTATTTCTTCTAACTTGGGAAATTGTAAGTCATTAACCCACTTGCCAATCAAGTAAACATAACTATAATCATATTCCAATTCTTTAAGCAAATCCTTATATGTAAAGTGATTTTTCTTTAACAAATAAGCCAAATTTTGAGCAAAATAAATTGTAATTTTTTCCCCTTGAAATTCAATTTTCATTACTCAATTTCCCAAACAAAGCGCGCACTGCCCTCAATTTGCACATCGGCGGCCGTAATTTCCATCCCTGTAGCAGCTAAACATTTAGCATTTACCGAGTGCTCATAAACTGTTGGACTGTAAAAGTTATTATCACTGTAAGTATAATCTATTTCTGCAATACCGATTAATTTCGCTTTATTCTCCTTGGCCAATACACGCGCTTTAGCCTTGGCATCTTTTGTGATTCTTTTCAACAGTTCTAATTTTGCCTGATTCTGATCCTTAACTGTAAAACGAATGTTAAATTCCGGTTGAGCATCACACTCGGTCAATATATTAATTATTTTTCCCAGCATATCCACATCGTAAGCATATTTTAAAGTCAACTGGTGATTAACCTCATAACCGACCAATTTTGTTTGGTAATTATTATTTTCATCCCGATAATTTTCATAATGTTGATTTATAACAAATGAATTAGTCTTCAACGCATCCTTGGCAAATCCTATTTTCGCCATATCTTTTTGTAGTTGTGATAATTGTATTTCTGCCAATTTATAAGCATCATTATAGTTCGGCTTGAGGGCTTTTAAATAAAGATCAAATTCAATTTGGTCAACACTCAAATTTAATTTTCCGTTTCCGATAATTTGTAATTTTTTTTCCATTTTCTCACTCCTTATAATTTATCTTATTATTTTCCGATAAAATATTCAACATTTATTCTCTCACCGTTAATATGTATTTGCAATTTGAATGCAGGTTTGTTAAAATATACTAGCAAAAAGAAGCTAAGGGAGGTAAGTTTATGCCTAATATCAAATCGCAAAAGAAACGCGCTGTTACTAATTTAAAAGCTAATGCTGCCAACAAAGCATTCAAAAGTGAATTAAAAACCGCTATTAAAAAGGTATTGGTTGCTGTTGAAGCTAAAGATGCAGATGCTGCTAAAGTTGCATTAAACGAAGCATTTTCTAAATTAGATAAATCTGTAACTAACGGCATTCATCACAAGAACTATGCGAGCCGTCAAAAAGCACGCTTAGCAAAAGCTGTAAATACATTAGCATAACCCATAGAGAACCATTAGGTTCTTTTATTTTGTCAAAAAAATCGACAAATTCTGTCGATTTTTTTAACAACCAAGCGGATCTTTTTTAATCGGAACTACCTCAGCCAAACCGCCTAATGATGTTTCTTTCAACTCCATGGCTAACTTTTGACCGGTATAATTCATTGCTTCGACGATCATGTCAAAGCTGACTTTATTTTCCCTTATTTCGCCCAAATATTTGGCATAAAGCATTGAATCTAAACTTCTTAATGCTGCCTGTCCGTTTCTTTCAATACAAGGGACCTGTACATATCCTCCTACCGGATCACATGTTAGGCCTAAATTGTGTTCCATAGCTATTTCTGCAGCATACTCTATCTGTTTCATAGGTAATTTTTCCAAATACGCACTAAATGCGGCAGCCATAGAACATGCTGTTCCTATTTCTGCCTGACAACCGCCAACAGCACCTGAAATAGTCGCATTTGTTTTTACAATATTACCGAAAATCCCGGCAACAGCCAAACCGTCAACCAATTCTTCCATTTTGCGACCTTTTTGATAATAATAACGCAATATTGCACTGAGGACACCACAACTTCCTAAAGTAGGCGCGGTTACCACGGTATTGCCATCAGCATTTTCCTCCATTGCCGCATAAGCAAATGCACTGATTTGTAACTTTTGTTTAATGTTATCATCGTTACACTCCAATGACTTTATCCACAATGAACGGGCAACCTTCATCAACTTCAACTCACCGGGTAACACACCTTCACTATTTAAACCATTTTCAATTTCTTTGATCATTTGATCAGCAACTGTTAGTAAATATTGTTTAATATCCGGTTCAAAATGATAAACATATTGCAAAAAATCAATGTTATTATTCGCACAAAAATCTTCTATTTCCTTTAAAGATCTATGAGGATAAATATTTTTATCGACTAATGATGATTGCCCTTCAATCTCTATTGCGCCGCCACCGGTCGAAATTATCACCATTTCATTGTTTAATTCATTATGATCAAGGGTATGAAAAATCATCACATTTGGTTTGTCATCATACATTTTCTTATTGAATTTTATAATTACTTTATCGGCAGAAAAAACTGATGAAATAATTCTGTCAGTCATATGACCTTTACCGGTTAACGCCAGCGATCCACACAATTCAACAAAATATTTTTCTGCATGCGGATACTGTTTCAAATAATATAAACAGGCATTTTTAACCGCCAATGTATGAGAAGATGATGGCCCGGGACCGATACGATATAATTCTCTTAATGATTCCATATTTAACTACTCCTTACAGCTTTAACTATAAATAATTCCATTCCCAATACCGGATCAATTTTTCCGCTTTTGATATTTTGATCTAACAATGCTAATTCATTCAGCATATTTAACAATTGGCCACTGTTTCGCCCATCACATTCTTTTAACTTATAATAGACACTTCCGGCACTGACATTCATTTTTTGGGCAATGTCATTATTTGTATTTCCCATTTCCTGCAATATCTTGTATTGACTCATTGTTCTGAATTGAATAGCAACCAAAGCCAACAATCCTAACAAATCACTTTTATTTATTGTCAATAAATCATGAAATATCTGCAGAGCTGCAACCAAATTTTTTTTATTTATTGCCTTAGTTAAAGCAAAAGCATCTTTTTCTAATTGACGACAAACCAAACTATTAATTGCTTCTTTGTCTAAAGGTTTATCATATATGCACAATTTATTTAATTCACTCTTCCAATTTTCTACATTTAACGGTAATCTCTTCAATAATAAATTTAAAGCCGCGTTATTTATTTCGACATGAGCATCTTTCAAATCTTTTTTCACCAATTCGGTGAATTCTTCTTCATTTAGTGCATCATACTTTTCAACATTAAGATATTTTATCAATTGTTTTAATGCATTTTGGTTAAGAGACATATTTTTTTCAACATAAATTATCAATTCCGTTGTATCTGTCGGTTCTCTTAAATAATTGATTATCTTATTCAAATCATCCTTACCGGCATTTTTGTTATCGACAATAAATAAAGGGTTAGTACAGACAATCACTTTTTTATCAGCAAAAAAAGGAACTGTTTGACAATCATTAACGATTTCATCAATAGCACTTTCGGATGCGTCATTATAATAGATGACATTCAAATCACTCTGTTGAATCCCGCTTAACAATTCATTTTTTCGTTTGCGCAAATTGTAATATTCGTTGCCGATCAATAAATAATTCATACTATCTCCGTTAACATTATAACATGTATTTTCATTTTAGATAAATACCCCAATGATTATCAGCAGTAATGTAAAACAACAAATGGTTAAAAATATAAAACTTTATTCCATGATTATCTTTAGTCGACAAAATCTTTATTTGATAATCATTTAACCTTTCCAATACTCTCTTATCCGGATGACCATATCGATTGTTGCGCCCTGCCGAAATAATCGCATAGGCTACGCGATAGTTTGATAATAAAGTATTACTTGTTGCTGTTTTAGAACCATGATGAGATAATTTTATGACATCTACTTGCAAATCAGCATACTCATTTACTAAATCATTTTCCACTGTTTGACTTACATCAGCCAAAAACAAAAAGTAAAACTGATTTATTTTTATATAACTGATCAAAGAATTATCATTTTCGTCATTATAATCATGATCATATAAAGGATTGAAAACGGACAAATCATGAAATTTAAGCAGTTCTTTTTTATCTGTATATATATTATCAACATTAAAATTTTCTATCAAACTCTCTAGTCCGCCGTAATGATCATAATCAAAATGAGTTATAAGCACTTTGATTTTGTTGATATTCATACTTTCTAAATATGGTATTGTTAAATCTTTGCTTACATCTTTATACTTATTTCCCCCTGTATCAATCAAAAAAGCTTCAGTACTGAAGGGAGTAGTTATAATGCAACAATCTCCTTGCCCAATATCCATAAAAGTTACAGTATAATACGGTCTAAAATACGCCGAATAGTTATTCATTACCAAAAGTAATATCTGAATGAACAGATATTTTTTATAACTTGTCCGCAAATAAAGAAACATTGATCTTAAAAAGAAAAATCCGAACAATAAACTCATTTCACCACTCACCGAAATAAGAGTAAAATTTTCAAAAAAGCGGACATAATTTATTACTGTTTCATTTAAATTTAACGGGAAATGAATAATAAAAGCAGCTAAAAAAAGTAATCCACTACAGCAGCGCACCAAAGGAAAAAGAATAATTTGTAGTAAATAGCAATGGTGGTAAAACAAAAGTTGGATAAATGTTAAGTACAAAACATCAACAATTTTTGTTTTCCTATTAACAAACAAGTGAATTAATTTCAATCCTTCAATTAACAAGAAAGACAAAGACAACACATAATAAGGTTTCAGTACACATAAGGCAATAATTTCTATGCCCAATCTATTTCTTCTTTCTTTAACAAATAATTCGCAAACCAATGCTACAATAATTCGCACAGACGCAAAGTTGAATCCCATAAATATAGAAAACAATACTGCCAGAGGCAAAAGAATTTTAATGGTTTTTTGCTTATAAAAATGACGATTTAGTATTTTTCGCAACAACGCAAATAAAAAAGAACAATGCAATCCCGATTTAGTGATCAAATACACATTTTCACCATCAATTTCCAATGAACGGCCAAATAACAAACGATTAGCCCAATAATTACCTATTTTCATATTATGCCGATACCAAAGAGTTTTTATAGAAAAAGGTTCATTTTCAACTTTGATACCTTCATTATCCACTGTACCAATAATGTTATTAGCTCTGCAATAAACATTGAAATCAGACAATTCAAAATTGTTGTAATAATTTATGGGTTTAACTTCTTTTTGAACAACAACTCTACTGCCATAAGCAATATCTGTATTATCATAAATTAGTACTTTATATAAACCATTAGTAACCACATAATAATTATCTTTTATATCACAGACATATCCCGAAGCAAAATATTCGGCAGTTAAAGGAATTGAACATACTAAAATTAATACTAAACCAAAGCGATATACAATTCTTTCCGCACCGCAATAAAATTTATAACTTAAAGCAATAATAAATGCGGCCATTATACGCAAACGAAATTCATTGAAGAGGCAGACAAACAGCATACTGCTTCCCATAAGTAAATAATTTATTTTCATAAACAAATATATTCAATTATTTTCTCTAATTTCTTTTCACCAATACCCTTTATATTTAACAAGTCCTCCAATTGTTGAAAGCTTCCGTATTGCTCTCGATAATCAATTATTTTTTGGGCAGTTTTTTCACCAATAAAAGGTATTTGGCACAGCTGTTCTAAAGAAGCACTGTTAATCGATATTTTAACTTGATCACTTTTTTTAGGAATTACCAGCACATCATTGTTTTTTAAAACAGTATTTTTATTTATTGTACTTAGTTCGGCAGTATCTTTTAATTGGACCATCTTTAATAAATCTTCAATCTTGCTGTAAGCATTTATTTGAAATACTCCCGGATTTGTTACTTCTCCTTTTACTTCAACTTGGATTTGCTTAGTTTTAAAATTAGCAAGATCAATTTTATCATCATTAGGAAAAAGAAAAAATGTAAGCAAAAATAAAAGAGAAAACCAATATAATATTTTTTTCATACTATATAATTGTTTTCTCTTAACTGTTTTTCCTTAATTAATTTCTTTTATTTTAACTTTATACGGATGTTGAACCATTACCGTAACAACATCATCAATCTTGCGATCCATCAAAGCATTAGCCAACGGTGATTCATTTGATATCTTACCATTTAACGGATCAGCTTCAACCGTACCGACAATTGTATAAGTTTCCAATTCGTTTTCATCAAGTGTCAAAATAGTAACCGTTGATCCCAATTTAACTGCTTTACGTCCTCTGCTTTTAGTGGTTTCCGTTGTTTTCGACAGAAGATATTCGATAATTTTTATTCTTGTTTCAACTTGTGCTAAACCATCTACCGCTTCATTTAATGCTTCGTTTTCTTTTCCTAAACCATCTTTCTTAGCCTCGGTAATGGCTTCTGTTTTGACAATTCTTTCTTCCTTTAAATTATCCAATTCTTCTTGTAACTTATCTTTGCTCTTTGTTTCTTTAGCATCAATCAGTTCCAAGTTTGAAAGCATATAATCATATTGCTTAATAGTTGCTTCAATTCTTCCCTGTTGATCTCTGGCAGCATCATAATCGGCATTTTCAGATAAGTCTCCCTGAGCTCTGGCTGCCTTAAGTTCTTCTATGTTTTGATAACGTTCTATATGCAATAACCTGATATAGTCATTTTCTAATTTCTTCAAGCCTTCTATAGTTAAAGCTACTTTATTTTCTTCCATATTTCCACTCCTATAAGTTTTTCTCTTGTAAATTTTTTTCTATTATGCTGCTGATTTTAGTCATCAATAAATCAATAGCAACAACATTATGCGATCCTTCCGGAATAATTACATCAGCATATTTTTTGCTTGGTTCAACAAAAGCATTGTGCATTACCCGCACGGTTGACATATATTGATCGCAAACAGAATCCAATGTTCTGCCTCTTTCCTTTACATCACGATTTACCCGTCGGATAAAGCGAATATCAGCATCGGTATCAATGTAAATTTTCATATCCAATTTACTTCTTATTGCTTCATCTTGTAACACAAACAAGCCTTCCATAACGATAACATCGCTTGGATTTACTATTTCGGTTACTTGACTTCGTGTATGATTGACATAGTCATATGTTGGCTTATCTATCTGATGTCCGGCAATCAACTCATCAAGTTGCTTAATCAATAAATCATTGTCAAAAGCAAAAGGATGATCATAATTAGTTTTTAATCTTTCCGCAAATTCCATATCCGACTGATCTTTATAATAATCGTCCTGACGAATAATTGTTACGGACTTGCTTCCGGCATAAGCATCACGCAATATTTCCGCTACTGATGTTTTACCGCTGGCACTGCCACCGGCAATTCCGATAATGACTGGCTTTGACATAAATAACTCCTCTAATTCAAATATTTTTCAATGTTTCGCAAATGTTCTGCGTAGGTTTCCGCAAAATATACTTTTCCGGTATCTACATCGGCCAAAAAATAGTAATAATTGCTTTCTGCCGGATTCAATGCTGCTTCCAAAGCCATTTCATTTGGATTGCAGACCGGGCCAATAGGTAAGCCATCATAAACATAAGTGTTATATTTTGAATCAATATCTATACTTGTTTCACATTCTTGCCAAGAATCGTAAGTGTACAAAGCATAACATACAGTAACCGATGACTGTAAAGGATAATTATCATTTAAGCGATTATGGAATACACTACTTACCAAACGCATATCTTCTTGATTATTAGCCTCAAACAAAATCATACTTGCTAATGTATAAATTTGATAGGTACTGTAACCGGACTGTTTAATTTGTTGAGCATACTTTTGGTACACACGATCTGTCTCATTCAATATTTTTTCCGTTACTTCCTCTACAGTAGTTTGTTTATAAAAATTGTAAGTATTAGGATAAATGAATCCTTCTAAATAACAATGCTCAGAATTAAAAATATCTTCGGTTAAGAAATCATATTTACTAATCAAAGAATAAATGTAATCTAAATCATTCCATTTATCCAATATCTCTTCTTTTGTCAAATTAGTTTTATCAGCAATAGCTGATGCGGCATCTTTTGCCCAATCACCGTCAACAATAGTTACCGTGACTTCTTCCGTATAAGAATTATTGACATCGGCAAGAGCATCAAAAATCTCTTTTACGCTCATGTTTTTATTCAAAAGATAATTACCGGCATAATAAGTATTGCGTTTATTTAATTTAACATATAATTTAACAATCTTCGTATCTTTGATTAAACCTTCTTCATATAAATTGTCGATTACATCATTCATATATGAACCGTCATCTATGGTAAAGATTACCTGTTCACTTTTTTCACTGACAGGTTTCAGTTGATCCAAATAATAACGATATACAAATAAAACTCCAATGAGTATTACTACAACTATCGCTAATCCGATGATCAATTTGACTTTCTTGTTAGTTTTTTTGTTGTTCATCATTCCAAGCCTCAAATACTTCCTCAATCATATCCCATTCTTCTTCGGTTTCAACAGCATATAAATTTTTATCTTCGTCAAAACTCATAGCATACACCTGTCCGTCATCTTTTTGCGGATCGACATAGAGGACATAAGATTTTCCATACTGGTCACTGTAAAAATTAAACAGTTGTTCCATTTTCATTTCCCGACCATCATCTGTCGTGATAAAAAGAATATTGTCATCCATTTATATTTGCTCCTAACTTCTGGCATCCAAATAACTCTGTAAAATTATTTGAGCTGCCATTGTATCAATCATTTTCTTTCGCTTTTGGCGATTCATATTGGAAGCGATCATGCTTTTTTGAGCACTAACCGTTGTTAAACGCTCATCCCACAATACCACTTTCACAGGACGTTTTTCAGTCAACATTTCTTTAAATTTCTTGGAAATATCTGCTCTGACGCCCTCATCACCATTCATATGCTTAGGTAATCCCAAAACTACAGTCTCTACCTTATTTTCGTCAATAATTGCACAGACTTTTTCTAAAGCAGTTGAATAATCATCTTCCGCAAAATGAATAGTTTCTTTACCGGTAGCAATCATCTGCAAACTGTCACTTAAAGCAACACCGCAAGTTCTGCTACCTAAATCCAATCCCATTATTTTATTCATTGGTGTTTAAATAACTCCTTACAATTTCTTTCAATATATCATCGCGATCCACAGTCTGTATCAATGTTCGAGCATTTTTATAACTGGAAATATATGCAGGATCGTTAGTAACTAAGTAGCCGACAATCTGCGTAACCGCACTGTAACCACGTTCATTTAAAGCATCATTAACAGTTTTAAGAATATATTTAATATTTTCCTGTTTAATTTGCTCGGAATTAAAAATTATAGTTGCTTGCTTATTATCTTTCATAAAGCTACCTCCTGCATATATTCTACTAAATTGGTCAAAAAATTTAAAGTTTTTTATTTTAATAATTCTTTAACAGCTTCAATTGCTTGAGATAATTTACTGCTGTCCTTTCCTCCGGCAGAAGCAAGATCATCTTTTCCGCCACCGTTTCCACCCGTTGCCTGAGCAGCTGATTTAACAACAGCGCTTGCTTTGACACCTCTAGCAATAGTCTGCGGTGAACATGCTGCAACAAAAGTGACTTTTTCGCCATTAACTGTATACAACAAAACTACAGCATCAGACATTTTCTCAGCCAATTGTTGAGCCAACGGCTTAATTTCGCTATTTTCCATTTCGACTTTTTTAATCAATACATTATATCCGTTAATTACCGTCGCCTCTTTTAACAAATCCTGTGATGCACTAGCCGACAATTTTTCTTTCAACTCTTTAATCGTTTGATTTAATTGATTATTTTCTCTTAGAATTTGTTGTAGTTTTTCTTCAATCTTACCGACATTTGTGACTTTCAACATTTCGGCTAAACCTAACAACAACTGTTGTTGCATTGCATCTTCTAAATATGCTCCGTAATTGGTCTTAACAGTTATTCGACGAATACCTGAACCGACAGACTCTTCGGAAATAATTTTAAATAAACCGATTTCCGATGTATTAGTAACATGTGTCCCACCGCATAATTCTTTTGAAAAATCACCCATATTAACTACTCGAACAACATCCTCATACTTTTCATCAAATAAGGCCATAGCTCCGCTATGTTTTGCTCTTTCAATATCCATTACATCGGTAACAACCGGTAATTTACGAGCGATTACTTCATTTACTAATTGTTCGATTTCTTTAAGTTGTTCATTACTTACTTTTTCATAATGAGTAAAGTCAAAACGTCCGTAATCCTTACATACAAATGAACCTGCCTGATGAACATGATTACCAACCACCTTCTGCAAAGCTGCTTGCAGTAGATGTAAAGCCGAGTGATTTGCTCTAATCAAATTTCTGTCTTCAACATTAATAACCAAATTAAATTTATCACCATAATGAATGGTTCCGTCTTTAACAATTACATGATGTAAAAATTGTTTTAACGGAGCTTTAGTTACTTTGGTAACTTCCATATGACAATTATCATTGTAAATAATGCCTGTATCGTAAATTTGACCGCCACTTTCCGCATAGAAACATGTTTGAGCAAATACAACATCACCCTCATCACTGATTTCATCAACTTTTTTACCGTCTTTAAACAGACCTACAACATAGGATACATTACTGTTATGATCGTAACCGATAAATTCACTATGAGCAGTAAAGTTCAACAAATCAACAGCCTGTGATCCCATTGACTGATCATCGTTTCTGGCATTTCTGGCTCTTTCTCTTTGCTGCTGCATACATTTTTCAAAGCCGTCTTTATCGATTGTAAATCCTTTTTCTCCGGCTATTTCTTCAGTTAGTTCGACAGGGAAACCGTATGTATCGTACAGTTTAAAGACAACTTCTCCATCAAGCACCTTACTGTTGGCATTCTGCAAAACATTCTGTAAAATTTTCTCCCCTTCATTTAATGTAGTTTCAAATCTTTCTTCTTCTGCCTTAACCAACTTTTGAATATATTCGACTTTTTCCATCAAGTAAGGATAATAGTCTTGCATGTTTTGAGCAACTACCGGAACCAGTTTATACATATAAGCGTGTTGAATATTTAATTTTTTACCGTACCTTACAGCCCTTCTTAATACACGTCTTAAAATATATCCTCTACCTTCATTGGAAAAAGTTGCACCGTCTGCCAAAGCAAAAGTAACCGTACGAATATGGTCAGCGATTACTCTGTAAGCCATTTTGTTTTCTCCGATATATTTCTTATCCGTCATTGCTTCTGTAGCATGGATAATAGGCAAGAACAAATCTGTATCAAAATTGGTTTCGCCATCTTGAACAATAGACACCAATCTTTCCAAACCCATTCCCGTATCTATATTTTTCTGCGGTAATTCTTTATAGTCTTTTCTGTCGACCCCTTCTTGAGAATTATATTGAGAGAAGACAATGTTCCAAATTTCGACATAACGGTCATTTTCCATTTCATCAAAGAAAAGTTTTTCTCCCAAATGATTAGGGTCATATTTTTCACCGCGGTCATAAAATATTTCACTGTCAGGTCCGCAAGGTCCATTACCTATTTCCCAGAAATTCTCCGGTGTTCTTAACATATGGCTCGGATCTACACCGCAATCTCTAGTCCAAATATCATAAGCTTGTTGATCGTCAATATAAACCGTTACATATAATTTGTTTTTATCAAATGCCATCCAACGTTCATCGGTTAAAAAATGCCAAGCAAACGGAATTGCTTCTTTTTTGAAATAATCACCGATAGAGAAATTACCTAACATTTCAAAAAAAGTATGGTGTCTGGCTGTCTTTCCGACATTTTCAATATCGTTTGTTCGAATGGACTTTTGAGCATTGGTAATTCTTTTATTTTTAGGTTTTTCAGTTCCATCAAAATACTTTTTTAAAGCGGCAACGCCGGCATTGATCCATAATAAAGTCGGATCATTATGTGGTATCAGTGAAGCACCCGGCTCTATCATGTGACCGTTTTCCGCAAAATAATCCAAAAACATCTTTCTTACTTGAGCACTTGTCAATTGTTTCATAATTTTCTCTCCTTTATAAATAAAAAACCCATTCCGTTAGGAACGAGTTGATAATCGCGGTACCATCCTAATTCAAGCAATAATTGCCTGCACCTTAATTCATTCGGTTAACGCCCGATTACGTCAATGTTTACATTGCACTGTTTTGTGAGCTTCAACAATTTCATTTAATAACTTACACCGACCGCTATCTCTCTAAAAAAATCCACTGCATACTAATACAAAATTTACGCTTTAACGCTAAAATTATAACACATCTTTTTTAATATACACTAATTATTTTTCTTTGATTGAATAACATTCATCAATTCCGCATATGCGATTACCGGATCATCAATATCTTTAACCGCTTTTTCCATTGGACACATGCCCGATTTTTCTCTGTTTGCGATTATTTCGACTTTTTCACGATAATATACCGGAATATTGTGTTGTTTTAATACTTGCAGTCCGGAAACACTTATCGTATCGGTATAAACAGCTTTTGTTTTCAGCAACACATGAATAAATGCTGCTGCTTTACCGACAACTTTATCTGCTGCATAATAACCTCTTTTATTCTCATTATAGAATTGAATCAAAGGTTTTAGCCCTTTTTGTTTACTGACACAAACATCTGAATTCTTGCCGATTACACAAGTAGCCTCACTTTCTTCCAAGATATTTTTTAATTTCATCAATATTTCTTCCATAAATTTCTCTCTCCGTAATTATTATATCCATTTTTACATCACTTTTTTCAACAATGATATTGTTTAATTTCTGACATTCATAGCCTACACCGATCTTTAAACCGACATATCCTTTTAAAAAGCGATCGTAATAACCTTTTCCTCGTCCTAAACGATTATTATTTTCATCAAAACCGATTAGCGGTACAATAATTAAATCCATTGTTTGAGTTTGTTGATCCGTTACGATCAATGGTTCCTTTATACCATATTTATTAACAACATAATCTTTTGATTTACCGCTAATCATATTTTCACCGACAATCACCGGATAAAAGCAATCAAATTCTTTATTAAGTGCAGTCAAATCAACTTCTTCTTGTATCGGTTGATAAGACATTATATTATTTGGTTTGTAGTAATGGATCAATCTCCGCAATTTATCAACTATTATCAGCGAATAATTTAACCTTTCTCCGTGATTTAGTTGCTTTAATCTGCTTTTAATAAGTTTTCTCTGTTCACACTTATTCATATGACTCAACTTTCAATAATTTTTCTTTTAAAGTTGTTTTACGACTGTAATGTTCAACCGTATTTATTCCTCGATAAAAAGCTTGCTTTTGCCCAATAAAAATTAAACTTTTATATGCTCTGGTTACTGCCGTATAAATCAATCTCTTTTGTAACATGATATTATATTCATTGCTGATAGGTAAAATAACAATAGGATATTCGCTTCCTTGAGCCTTATGCACACTCATACAATAAGCATGAGTAATATTAGAAAAAGTATCACCGGTATATTCAACGATTCTGCCATCAAAATCAACAATGATTCGATCTAAAGAATTATAATCTTCCTTAGCTGTTATGATCTCTTTAACAATCCCGATGTCGCCATTATATACATCATCATCAGGTTGATTTTTCAGTTGAAGAATTTTGTCTTTTTCTCTATAAATCCGATAACCTAATTTCAACTGTTTTTTATGCATATCCGGCGGATTAAATTCCTCTTGGAGTTCCTTGTTTAAACGATCTATACCGTTTAATCCGCTATGTTTCGGCGCCAAAACTTGTACATTCATAAAGCCCTCCTCTAATGTACCATAACATTTCAATGCCTTATCCACAACTTGGACTAAAATATCCTTGATGGATGATGGATCACATTCGAAGAAACGGATATCATTTTTCACCGGAACTTCTTTCAAACAATTATTTTTTATATCATAGGCCAATCCAATTATGTCGCTTCCTTCTTTTTGACGGTATATTTTATCCAGTTTTACGGTAGTAAATAATTGCGAATCAATTAAATCTCTCAGAACAGCCCCCATTGCCACCGATGGCAACTGATCACTGTCACCAATGATTATAATCTTACGACAATAAGTTGCTGCTTTTAACAAACGATAAAATAAATACTGGTCAACCATCGAAAACTCGTCGACTATTAATATATCCGTTGTTAAAGGATCTTTTTCATCTTTAGCAAATTTTCCTGTTTCCTTGTCCCATAATAAAACGGAATGAATAGTTTTAGCATCATATCCGGTTAATTGAGATAAACGCTTAGCCGCTCTTCCTGTAGGTGCCAACAAATTTATACTGTAATGAGGATATATTTTAGCAGCCAGATCCAGCATTGCAGCAACTATAGTAGTTTTCCCTGTTCCCGGACCACCAGTAACAATCAATAGATCATTTTCAAAAAAAGACATAATAGCTTGTAATTGCTTATGTTGGTAAGTAATTGCTAATTCTTCTTGTAATTTGTTTATTTCCCTAAATAAGCGTTCAGTATCAGCCGGTTCAACTTCTTGCTTAGGAAAATCACACAAATAATGACTGATAAATTCTTCGCTTTCATATTGACTTATCGGATAGACCCTGTCATCTTCCCTTACTATCCGACGCTCAATCTGTAACCGCTGAATAACTTCATCTGTCGAAAAAGAAAAAGCACTTGTTTTTTTCTGAATATATTTGACATATTCTTCATATTCGACATAGCTGTCGCCGCTTTTCATGCACAATTCCATCAATAAGGTTTCACAATAGGCGCATATCCTAAAAAAATTATCCTCCGGAATGCCTATTGACATTGCGAATTTATCTACTTTCGCAAATCCCAAGCCGTTTATTTCAGCAATTATCTGATATGGATTGTCATACAAAACAGTCATTAATTCACTTTTGTATTTATTCTTTAGGCGAATAATATCCTGCATTGAAAAATGATGTCCCAATAAAAAAGCAATGTCATCATCATTTTCCTTGCCAATACCTTCCAAAATTGCCTTTTTTCGTTTTGTATTCATTTGAGGAATTTTATCCAAAATGTTATTGTCTACTCTTATTTGTTTTATTGCCTCTAATCCCAAGGCATCAACAATTATTTTGGCATATTTTTTACCGATTCCCTTAAAAAAAGGACCAGAAAAATAATTTATCAGCCATTGTTCATCGGAAGCGGTCATAATATTAAAACTTTCTGTCTTAAATTGAATTCCGTATTTCGGATGATCAATGTAACTTCCTTCCAGACAATAGCTTTCGCCTAATTTGATTTCGCCAAAATAACCTGTAACCGGTACTGACTCCTCTTGTTCCGGTTGAGTACACGAAAAAAGAGCTACTGCATAGCCATTTTCTCGTTTATAAAACAATATTTTGGTAAAAAAGCCTTTTATCTCCATTATTTTTCACCGTGTATGTGTTCGTGGAGCATCTGTTGATGCCATACATTATTGATATAAGTTTTTTCGATTACTCCCCCTCCTAAGCATACATCTCCATCATAGAAAACTGCCTGTTGTCCTGGAGTAACCGCCTTAATTTTTTGAGGGTATTTAACTAAAATCATTCCGTCAGTGCTTTTTTCGATCATTACCGGATTGTCCTTTTGACGATAGCGGAATTTACAATTACATTGCTTTGGAAAGTCGAAATCGACTAAAAAGTTAAAATTACTGACTAAACAACTGTCCGAATTCAACCATTGCTCATCATTTTGACAAGTCACATACAACTCGTTATTTTCAACATCCTTACCGACTACAAACCAACGGCCATGGTCTCCACCGATACCCAGACCCTTTCTTTGACCGATGGTATAATACAAAACTCCCATATGCTTACCAACAACTTCTTTGCTGACAATATCGATAATGTTGCCTTCCTTAGAAGGTAAATAATTTTGTAAAAACTCACGAAAGTTTCTTTCACCGATAAAACATATACCTGTTGAATCCTTCTTTTGAGCGACAGGTATATCCGTTTCCAATGCAATACTTCTCACTTGCGGTTTATCTATATTTCCCAAAGGGAAAAGTGTATTTTTTAACACTTGACGATTAATCTGAGCCAAAAAGTAAGACTGGTCCTTATTTTGATCAACCGCTTTTAACAAATTATAAACTCCATTTTTCTCTTGAACTCGGGCATAGTGTCCGGTAGCCACTAAATCAAAACCTTTATTCATGGCATAATCAAAAAATGCCGCAAATTTTATATATTTATTGCACAGTATATCCGGGTTAGGTGTACGTCCTTTTTGATGTTCGCTGATGAAATTTTCAAAAACATCATCCCAGTATTCTTTAACAAAATCCACTCGCAATAATTCAATGCCTAATTTTTCAGCAACTTTTTGTGCATCATGATAGTCCTTCTCTTGTGGACAAACATCATCCTTTATTGTCGGATTACCTAAAATATCATTGTTTGTTGCCGAGTCCCAATTTCGCATAAAGGCTCCGGTTACATCATATCCTTGCTTTTTTAATAAATATGCGGCAACAGCGCTATCAACTCCACCGGATAAACCTACCAAAACCTTTTTCATTTTCTTATCCCCTTAATCCTTTTTACTCTTCTCTCAGTTTGCCGCAAATAGCATAATTTGGGCAACTTTCTTTCGCACAACCAAACTTGAAATTATGCGGTTGTTGTTCAAAAATCTCAATTTCTTCTTCATCATATCCGATCAAAAGACTATTTTCGTTTATAATAATCGGTCTTTTCAATACCGAAGGATTTTTTTGAACAAAGTCAATTAATTCATTAACCGACATATCATCAATATCTATGTCGTTATCTTTAATTATTTTACTTCTCTTGGAAATCAAGTCTTCTGTTCCGTTCTCGGAACGGGTCAATAAAAAGCGAATTTCTTTATCTTTCAATAAAGTGGTAAATATATTTCTTTCGGTATATTTAATATCACGGTCTTTAAACCATTGTTTAGCTTTCCGGCAACTAGCGCAACCGGCTGATGTATATAATAATACCATTACGCTCACCTCTTTCCGGTTACATTATAGTAAAAATGCAAGCGTAATACCAATGATTTAAATCATATTTACCGATTTTCGAAACAATTATGCATAAAATATATATTTTATCGAATTTTTCATTCGATTTTTCATGCCATATCATTCACTTGTCCGCAAAATTATTAAAAGCACTTATCTTACATTGCTGACGCCCTTATTCTAGCAAAAGCAAATTATTTTCGCAATATTATTCTATTGATTTTTCATTCAAAAATGTTACAATACAAACAGCGATGATTGTATTGTACATCAAAAACCTCCGCTACAAAGAGAATCGGTGACGGTGAAAATCCGATGCGAGTTTTTGACAAATTGGGTTACAGGAGCGAAAGGGTTGTTCCCTTATAACAATTAAAGTGACTTTTGTTTTATCAAAAGTAATTTGGGTGGCACCGCCCTATCGGGTCCCAAAAAAATGGTGTTTTTTTTATATCTTGGAGGTAATTATTATGAAAAGAATGCTTAGCGGTATCAAACCGACCGGTCAATTACATTTAGGCAGTTATATTGGAGCTTTAAGAAATTTTGTTAATTTTCAAGATGATTACGAATTATTTTGCTTCATTGCCAATTTACACTGCGTAACTTTTTATCAAGAGCCACAGCAACTCAAAAAAAATTTAAAAGATTCAATTGCTTTATATTTAGCCTGTGGACTTGATCCTCAAAAGTGTACAATCTTTTTACAATCAGATGTACCGGCACATGCACAATTAGGTTGGTTGCTTACTTGCCAAAGTTACATGGGTGAATTATCAAGAATGACCCAGTTTAAAGAAAAAAGTGCTAAACAGACCGATGGCATTACTGCCGGTTTATTTACCTATCCTTCATTAATGGCAGCCGATATTCTTTTATACGATGCCGATTATGTTCCTGTAGGAGATGACCAAAAACAACATGTGGAATTGGCACGCAATCTGGCAGCCCGTTTCAACAATCGTTATGGAGAAACATTTGTTTTACCTGAACCTGTTACTCCTAAAATAGGAGCAAGAATTATGTCTTTATCTGATCCAACCAAAAAAATGAGTAAATCTGATGGTATAAATAAAGGCTGTATCTATCTTTTGGATGATCTTAATGCTGCACGTAAAAAAATAATGTCCGCCGTTACCGATAATCTGGCTAAAATCAATTACGATAAGGAAAATCAACCGGGCATTTCCAATTTATTGGAAATCATGTCTGCTCTGAGTGATGAACCTATCGAAAGTATCGTAAATCGTTATCAAGGTTGCGGCTATGGTCAATTAAAAAAAGAAGCTGCTGATATTGTCTGCGATACATTAGCTCAAATACAAGAAAAATATAACGAAGTAATCGCATCCGGTAAAATGGAAGAAATTTTAAAACAAGGTGCGGAAAAAGCCAATAAAATATCTTACAAGAAATTAAAGAAAGTACAGAAAAAAATGGGTGTTGACATCTTTTAATGACGAATAGCGGAAATAATCGATACTTTACCGGCTTTTATTGCCGGATAAATACCGCAAATTGCCCCTAAAAGTACCACCGCAAACAACAAGTCGCCACAATTATCCCAATTTGGGATAATTGTCCAAGACAATGTGACTTTCATAAGAAATAAAACCAAATACAAAGCTGTGAGTGATAAAAGTAACGATAAAAGAATAATAAGAACTACTTCACTGAGAAATTGCTTATATATATCTTTATCGGTGGCACCCATAGCTTTTTTTATACCTATTTCTTGCTTTCGCAAATCAATATTACTCAGAGAGTTGTTAATTATACCGATAAAAGCAACTATAACCGCTATAAATGACAAAGACAAAAGAATGTTTTTTATAAGACTGCCCATTATTTCAAAAGACTTTTGACTTTCCTTTTGTGAAACCAATAAGTAATCATTGTTATTTAAATAATATTCTAAGTCACTTTCTTCTACAACTATTTCACTTCGAAAAAAATATTGTCGTTTCATATTGCCAAAATCATAACCATTAGGAAAAAATACACATTTATCAGCATTAAAATATAAATTAGATGTATCAGATTTTAAAACACCAATTAATTTAAACGATGCACCATTAATCGTTATAAAATCACCAATTTGCGGATAAGAATAAGATTCATATAGCTGATATCCTAAAACAACAACATTATCGTTGTATTTTATTTGATAGTCTGAGAAAAAATAACCCATATAGTAATTAAAATCGAATATCTCCGCTATATTATCGCAATTTACCAAATTATAATCTCCAAACTCCTTTAAATTAAAGTGATAAAATTCATCTATTCCTTTATCAGAAAAAAACATTTCAATGTTTTTATCACTCACATTGTTATTAATGATTTGAATTGTCTCAACCCCAATAGCTAAACTTTCCAACTGTTGCTGCAACTGTTCGAGAAGATAATCCGAAAAAGTTTGAACAGATAATAACAAGAAAATAGCTACACTGTTGGCCAATAAAGTCAATAAATGAAACTTCCGCTGATAATATAACTGTTTAAGTAAGAACATGACCATTCTCCATTCTGATAATGCGTTTGCTGCATGCTGCCACTTTTTCATCGTGAGTGACCAAAATAATAGTCATACCATTATTATGCATTTCTTCAAACAAAGACATAATCATCAAAGCATTCTCTTTATCCAATGCTCCTGTCGGTTCATCAGCCAAAATCAATGTTTTCTTTGTTAATAATATTCGTGCGATTGCTACTCTTTGTTTTTCCCCACCGGACAGTTGCCAAGGATATTTATTCAACAAATCATCTATTTTCAATTTTTTCGCAATATTTATTAATTTATTTTTATTTGTCCTTTTTTTCGTATAAATACTCCCCAACAGTATATTTTCTTTCACCGGCATATAGTTCAACAATTGATAATCTTGAAATATAAAACCGATTTTTTTGTTAAATTTGTTTAACTCATTTTTCGAAAACTTACTCACATTGAAACTGTTATAGTAATATTGACCATCGTCAATACTTTCATATCCGGCTAATATATTCAATAAAGTACTTTTGCCACTGCCGGAATGACCGACAATACTGACATAGTCGTTATTTTGGATAGTTAAATTGACACTGTCTAAAGCCATTACTTCTCTATCAGACAATCTATATATTTTAGACACATTGACAAGTTCAATCATCTTCTAAAATTCTCCTTAAATTTTCATCAAGTATACACACATTTTTACATTCTAAATCAATACCGGAAATCAGCGCTTCATCTTGAGTACAACAAATTACATCAACCGGTATTTTATATTTACCGATATTGGAAAAATCATTTATATATGCCTCAGAAAGTAAATAAGTCTTATCATCTATCTGTAACAAGGCATTTTTATCAACGATAAGTCCGCTAAGTTTATCAACAGTTATTTTGATAATGGTATTTTGTTTTGGTAAAAGAATATTGTCAAAAGTTTTGAACTTCATCGAATAAAATATTTGTCCGTCCTTTTCGAAACCATTATCATTTTTTTCAATCAATTCACATGGATAAAAGTCTTCATCATATTGATATACAGCCATATCTCCAAGTTCAACTTTTTCATATATTTCTTGTTTAACTTCAGCTATCAAATAGTAATCATTTTCTTAGATTTTGATATAATAATTTTAAAATTCAAGTAAGAAACCATTATAATTTGCTTTAAGATTCTTCACTTTACCATATGCGTCATAGTAATCAAGTACAATGTCATCTTTATTAATCTTATCAGGCGGTAAATAATAGAGTTCCTTTATTGTGCCGGAAAAGAACTGATAATGCTTCTCCCCTTGTGCACTGGCTAAGAAATTGTATTCCGGCGATATACTTCCATAAAGGACTTGCGTCAATTGAATATTATCATCAATATAAGAATTCGTTAAAATTAACATTAGAATAATCGTTACCACTAAAAAAACAATGATTGATATCAAGATTTTCTTTTTCATAAACACCTCAATAAATCATTGTTTTAAAAGACCGTTTATCCTAATTTTAATAGAAAGGTTTTTCGTGAAAATTACCGATTACTCTTTGCGAATGCGTTATATTAATAAACGCTTTGGGATCTAACGATAAAATTTTCTCAATTAAATTATTTGTTTCATACTGCCCGCATACGGTATATAATACTTTTCGCGGTTCTTGAGTGAAACCACCGATACCATCCATAATAGTCACCGTATGGTGAAAGTCTTTATATATTGCTTGGCATACCTCATTTGTCTTTTGAGTGATGATAACCAAGCAAGTTCGTTTAAAACGGTTGTCAGTATAATTAAGCACTTGCGTATTAACAAACTGAAATATAATAGAATATAGAGCTGATTCCCATCCGAATAAAACTCCGGCAATACAAATCATCAAAGCATTTAAAAACATCACTTCATTCCAAAATGATTTTTTAAATTTCTTTGCGGCATAAATCGATATAAAATCTAAACCACCACCGCATCCTTCTCCGATTAATACCAACGAATTGGATACACCATTCAGAATACCACCGAATACAGCTGCCAATAATAAATCATCGGTTATCTTGATATTCGGCAAAATTTTGACAAATACACTTGTTAAAACAACATCAATCAATGATATGAAGGTAAATCTTTTACCAACTGTTTTAACAACCAAAATAGTTGCCGGCAAATTAAACAGTAAATATAAAATCGAATAACTTGGCGTTTTAAAATTAAATTTAGTACCGATTCTGGTTATCAATACTGCTAAACCGGAAAAACCACAGGGTGTTATATTTCCGTCATGTACAAAAGAATTGAGGTTAAAAGCCATTATAAAAGCTGCTAGCACCGTTAAAATAATATCTTTAATTAAAATAAATTTATTGTTTTTCATAGTTCTTTTCTTTTTTCATAATCATAGTACTGTACTTCTTTGCGTACATTTTCTTCAATTTTTTTCAAATTCATAAAATACAAAGCTACCCCACCAATCAAAAGAAAAATCAACATTACAGCCAATACAGATAGGTAATCATTCATATTTTCTAGCATCTGAAATCCTCCCCTCTTATTATAGCATACTTTGTCTCTTAAAAATTTTCTTTGAAATCATGAGCAGTTAAAAAATCGGAACCCTTTATAACTTCAGTCTGACTTAATCCCGGATAATCCAATTGCCTTAATACTTCATATGCCATAATAGCAACTGTATTAGACAAATTCAAACTGCGTGCATTAGCTTTCATCGGTAATCGAATACAGTGGTCCAAGTTCTCTTTTAAAATTGTTTTAGGAATGCCTGTTGATTCCTTACCGAAAACCAAATAGATATCACCAACAACTTCCTTATAATTGTATGAAGCCGGCAAGTTATTGCCATAACGGGTTAAATAAAACAGTTCATCATTTTCTTTAATTGTGGAAACAAAATCATTCCAATTTACATGTTGAACTATTTGAGCTAAATCAATGTAGTCCATTGAAGCTCTCTGCAAATGCTTTTCATCAAGAACAAATCCATATGGTTTAATTAGATGCAAAATAGATCCGGTTGCCATAGCAGTACGAATAATATTACCGGTATTTTGCGGAATTTCCGGTTCAAACAGTACGATATGAATCATAAATTATGCTCCTTTAAATAGGCCAATAATTTTTCAGTTGCCTGACCACGGTGAGAAACAGAATTCTTTTCTTGAGCAGTGAGTTGAGCACTGGTTAAATTAAACTGCGGAACAACAAAAATCGGATCATATCCAAATCCATTAGTACCGGCAGGCTCATAGGCAATTGTCCCCTCCATTACTCCTTCAAAAACATGTTGTTTATCATCTATTAAGGCGATTGCACAAATGAAACGCGCTCTACGATCGGTTTTATCCTTCATTCTTTCCAAAATAATTTTATTTTTATAATCATAATCATGTCCAGCTAAATAACGCGCCGAATGAATTCCCGGTTCTTTATTTAAAGCATCGATTTCCAAACCGGAGTCATCAGCAATAACTATCATATCGCATTTATTTTTGATGCTTTTTGCTTTAATTAAAGCATTTTCCGCGAATGTCTGGCCATTCTCGTCTATATCAACATGGTCTATCTCTTTTAATGAATGAACGGTATATCCCAGTGGCTCAAGCAATTGTTTATATTCCTTAACTTTTCCTAGATTGGAAGTAGCAATCATTATATCTTTCATCTTTAACTATTCCTTTCAACTTTAAAAAACTCACAATTATTTAACTTAAAGTCGTATAAATTGACCTTAGTTACATCTACATCCGTCAAAACCGCTCGTAAAGCCCGATAGAAAGCTCCGTGAGTTACAATCAATATATTTTCGGCTTTTGGTAGTTTATCCACAAATTTTTGAGCACGATACAACATATGCATGACAGTTTCTTCATTATTAAATGACTTATCCAACGGGCGATCCCAAAAGTCGCTCATGTCATATACCCAAAAATCAACACCTTCCAAATCTCCGAAATCTCGTTCGATCAACAAAGGGTCAACAATTATCGGATATTTGTTTCCGGTAACTAATGCAGCAGTTTGTTTTGTTCTTGTCAAAGGTGAACAATAAACATAATCAAAATGAATATTTTTTAGCTTTTCAAATGCCTCTTGAGCCTGAGCAATACCTGTGCTGTTCAAAGGAATATCAGTTAATCCCTGAACTTTATGATTGATATTCCAATCCGTTTGACCATGACGCATAATATAAATATTCACAATTCATCAACTCCACTTGACTATATTAACATAATATTTGATATTTGATAATAATTATTTGACATAATGTGTTATTATAAAACAGATGAGGGATTGAATATGAATTATATTATCGCATTATTATTAGGATACGGTTTGGGTTGCATCAACCCGGCTTATTTTTTCGCTAAAGCTAAAGGCTTTGACATTCGAACAAGAGGAACGATGAGTGCCGGAGCATCCAATGCTAAGACAACAATGGGTTGGAAGTACGGTATTTTCTGTGCTTTATATGACGCACTTAAATCAGTATTAGCCATGTTTATCATTCAAAAATTATTCCCGGGAAGCAATGATGCAACGATATTAGCCGGTTGTTCGGCAGTTATTGGTCACATCTTTCCATTCTATCTTAATTTTAAAGGCGGCAAAGGATTTGCTGCCTACATTGGGATGGTTTTCGCTATCAATTGGAAATTGGGATTGATACTATTAGCTATCGGAGCAATATTATCATTACTTACCAATTGGGTAGTAATGGCAACATTGACCTTTATTTTATCTTTTCCGATTTATAATATTGTTACCCATGCTCAACCGATAACAATTATATCTTCCGTTATTGTCAGCTTAGTAATCCTGTACAAACATATTATTAACTTCCGCCGCCTACTGAATAAAGAAGAAATCGGTATAAACGGAAAACATGTCGGCATCAAATTAAAAAAACAATAACATATTGATAAATAAACAGTGGTAAATCAATAGATGTAATTCATTGACTTACCACTTTTATAATGAAAATGACTGCTCATTATTATTTAATCATTCATTAAGCATATCGCATATCATTTAATAATTAAATTCAAATAAAATTAATTAACTTTTTTTTGAATATGCTCTGTCAATAACATGCACTTTTATAATGTTTTTACCAAACGCCGATACTTCACCGGTACTATTTCTATAATAAGTGACATATGGTGTACAATCGTACTCTCTTTCAACATATAACTTATAATAATCTGTTGTTGTCGGAGCATTTGCAAATAGTCCGAAACTACCTGACACTCCAAGATTTACTGAAACAGATAATCCATCAAGATACTTGCTTAATCCGCTAAAATCGATACTTAGACTTGCTTCAGGTCCTTCGGAGTAGCTCCAGTAAAATCCGCCACCGGTAGGAAATTGAGTTCCGATAACGGGCTGATTACCGGCAAAACCTTTAAATACTTTTCTTTGAACCGATCCATATTCGTTAAAATATTCACCTCTGCCTCTTGCATTATTTAATTTTTTTGATAAATAATCATCTCCGACAATTTTAGTAATATTCAACTTATCTTCTTCAGACAAATTATTAATTTGGCTACCATCCAAACTTAGAAAAATTTCTATATTTCCATTATCATCAATTATTTCATATATATTTTCTTTATTTGTTATATCATTTTCAGCTTCTATATAGTTAAGAAACATTCCATTAATTAAAGAAAAAACTACTAATCTTTCGGTTTTTCAACATTTACAAATACAACTACATTGCTTATTTTCTTTACGGACATTTTAAATTTATCTTTTAAGATTTCAGCATAATTTGTATGATAAATTAAATAATATTGCTCATCATTAAAAGATATTAAATAATAATTCGAGTCATTTATTCGCTCTATTTTTCCTTGCTCAACCTTATCGAATTGATGATATCGATATATATTAAGTTTTTGATCGATGACAATATATTCCGGATCCTTTAATTCATCACCGTTAATAAATGTCCCCGCAATGATTTCCGGATTATTAAATTTATTATAATTTGTATTGTTATATACAAGAAACGAACATAAAATTGCTACAGATACTAAAAATGAAAAAAGAATTATTTTTAACAATAAACTATTTTTAGTTCTGATTTTTGTCATTTGTTCTTGTAAAGATACAATATTCTGCTCCGCTTCAAGACGATATTTTTCCGAAGATATATGTTCGCCGGTAAATAATTCATTTACGGATATTTTCAATATAGCACATAGTTCAAAAAGCTTATCACTGTCCGGAAAACATTTTCCTGTTTCCCATTTGGAAACTGCTTTATCCGATACATTCATCTTTTCAGCTAAACATGATTGGGTCAATCCGCACTCCTTACGTCTCAATGCTATAAATTGACCTACTTTATTTTGTCTCATATTTCATCACCATCTATATATTAATGTAAAATCAACTTAATTAACAGGAACTACAAGTAGAATTTCCGCATAAATGACATTTTAGGCATAAAAAAACTCACTCCGTTTTAACAAAGTGAGTTTTATAATTTTCTTAAGCTGCTGCAGCTTCTTTTTCTAATGCTTTTTTAGCTTTATTTACGATTGTTGTAAAGCCTTTTGGATCGTGAATAGCAATTTCACTTAACATCTTTCTGTTAATTTCAATCTTAGCTAACTTTAATCCATGCATTAAATTAGAATAGTTAATATCGTTATTATGAGCTGCTGCATTAATACGAGCAATCCATAATTTACGCATTTCACGCTTTAATACTTTTCTATCTCTGTAAGCATATTTTAATGAATGCATTACTTGTTCATTAGCAGTACGGTATAAAGCATGTTTAGATCCAAAATAACCCTTTGCTAATTTCAATGTCTTTTTATGACGTCTGTGGGTAACATATCCTGTTTTAACTCTCATGCTGATTTCCTCCTACTAATTTTGAAGAAGCGATTTAATACGCTTGTAATCGCTCTTTGAAACTGTTGATGACTTTCTTAAGTGCATCTTTTGTTTATGAGTCTTTCTTGGTGCTAAGTGAGAAACATATGCATGCATTCTCTTTAACTTACCAGTACCAGTAACTTTAACTCTCTTAGCTAAAGCTCTCTTTGTCTTCATCTTTGGCATTGTTTTTTCTTCCTTTCACTATTTTGATTTGTTCGGTGATAATGTACAAGACAATGTGTTGCCTTCAAGATTAGGTAACTTGTCAACATTAGCAACTTCTTTTAATTCAGAAATGAAATTATCCATTACTTTCTTTCCAACATCTTGACGAGTCATCATTCTTCCTCTGAAACGCATGTCCACTCTGACCTTGTTGCCATCTTCGATCCAACCCTTGGCCTGTTTGACTTTCGTATTAAAATCGTTAGTGTCTATAACCGGAGAAAGTCTTAAAGACTTTACTTCCGTAACATGTTGGTTTTTCTTCGCTTCTTTTGCTTTCTTTTGTTGTTCAAAGCGATATCTTCCGTAATCTAATATTTTACATACCGGAGGAGTTGCTTTCGGAGCAACACAAACCAAGTCTAACTCATACTCGTAAGCTTTATTGATAGCTTCATTACGCGACATCGCACCAAATGATTCACCATTAGGTCCGATAACCAATACTTCTTTGAATCGAATGCTCTCATTGACTAAACCGTCAGACATATTTTTCTTGCTTATACTTAACACCTCTTTCTTCGTAAAAGAAAAGTGGGCTTGCACCCACTAAAATCAATCCGTTTAAGATCTTGATAGTAGCTGTTTACCTATATCTATCCGATATCAGGTGAGAAGGGGTGCTTCTTCTTTCCACATTCCTTTTGCGTATATATAATACCAATTACCAAACTCATTGTCAATAATATTTAATTTTTTATCTTTATTAATTGGCAATAATATTGATTAATTTATTAGGAACAAAAATTATCTTACGAATAGTTTTGCCGATAAGTTGATTGTTAACGGATGATACCTCTTTTGCTAATTCTAAAACAGTTTCTTGTTTGTCATCTTTATTGCCACTGACAACTCCTCTTAACTTTCCATTTACTTGTACCGCAAAGTCAACCTTTTTAACTTCCAATTTACTTTCATCATATGTCGGCCAACTTTCATAGGCAATTGTGTCTTTACCGGTATAATGCTGATACATTTCTTCACATATATGCGGAGTGATCGGACTTAAAATTTTAATAAAGTCAATTATCATATTACGATTGATTTTCTCGCTCTTATAACATTCATTGACAAAAATCATCATCTGGCTGATAGCGGTGTTAAAATTCAGACTATCATAGTCTTCGGTTACCTTTTTAACTGTGCTATGGAAAATATAATCTAAATTTTCTGTCGGATCAGTAGTTATTTTATCATCATTTTCCATCACCAAACGCCATACACGATCAATCCATCTTCTTGCCCCTTCAACGCCCTGTTCGCTCCACGGTTTGCTGGCTTCCAAAGGTCCCATAAACATTTCGTAAAGTCTTAAAGTATCAGCGCCATACAATCTAACAATATCATTTGGATCAACAATATATTGAGGATACCGTTTACCCATTTTAATACCGTTGGCTCCTAAAATCATTCCCTGATGAACCAATTTCTTAAACGGTTCTTTACAGAAAACTAATCCCTTATCGTATAAGAAATTATTCCACATTCTGGCATAAAGTAAATGTCCGACAGCATGTTCCGGACCACCGACATATAAATCAACAGGCATCCAATGTTTCAGCAATACAGGATCGGCAATCGCATTATCATTATGCGGATCAATATAGCGCAAAAAATACCAACTGCTTCCGGCAGAACCAGGCATAGTCGAAGTTTCTCTTTTTCCCTTTACACCATTTACTTCTACATTTACCCAATCGGTAGCCCGATCCAAAGGTGCCGCTCCGGCCTTGTTCGGTGAATAATCATTTAATGGTGGCAACAATAACGGTAATTCATCTTCTCTCAAAGATACCATATTGCCGTTTTCCAAGTGAATAACCGGAATAGGTTCACCCCAATATCTCTGTCTGGCAAAAATCCATTCTCTCAAACGATAATTGACTTTTGCTTCCCCACATTTATTTTCCTGCAACCAAGCAATCATTTTATCAATTGCTTCTTGTTTATTCAAACCATCCAAAAAGCCTGAATTGATATGTAAACCATCTTGTGTATATGCCTGCTCTTCTATATTTCCCCCGGCAAGTACCGGAATGATATCCAAATTAAATTTTTTAGCGAATGCATAATCGCGATCATCGTGTGCTGGAACCGCCATAATCGCTCCTGTGCCGTAAGTTGCCAATACATAATCACTGATATATATCGGGATTTCCTTACCGTTTACCGGATTTATCGCATATGCACCTGTAAAGACACCGGTTTTTTCCTTATTCAATTCGGTTCTTTCCATATCACTCTTAGTTGCACATATTGCTTGATATTTTTCAACTTCCTCTTTCTTATCATCAGTAGTAATTTCATTAACCAAATTATGTTCCGGAGACAATACACAATAAGTAGCGCCAAATAAAGTATCACAACGGGTTGTAAATACCTTAAAGGATTTATCAGTCCCCTTAACTTTAAATATTACTTGAGCTCCTGTTGATTTGCCAATCCAATTACGCTGTATTTCCTTTGTTGACTCAGGCCAATCAATTTCATCCAAACCATTTAAAAGACGATCGGCGTACTTGACAATATCAATAACCCACTGTTTCATATTCTTACGAACAACCGGATAACCGCCACGCTCTGATTTTCCATCAATTACTTCATCATTGCTTAATACGCAACCTAATCCTTCACACCAGTTTACCGGCATTTCAACGCATTTTGCTAATCCATCATCAAACAACAGTTTAAAAATGTACTGTGTCCATTTATAAAATGATGGATCACAAGTCGAAACAACCCTATCCCAATCATAAGATAAACCTAAATTTTTTAGTTGAGCGGTAAATGTTGTGATATTTTTCTTCGTGAAACCCTCCGGATGATTACCGGTAGAAATAGCGTATTGCTCAGCAGGAAGTCCAAAGGAATCAAAACCAATCGGATGCAATACATTATAACCTTCCATTCTTTTCTTTCTGGCAACGATATCAGTTGCAGTATATCCCTCCGGATGACCAACATGCAAACCTTGTCCGCTCGGATAAGGGAACATATCCAAAACATAATATTTCGGCTTTGAAAAATCATATGCATCGGTTTTAAATGTTTTATTTTCTTGCCAATACTTGCGCCATTTGTTTTCCACGATCTCGTGATTGTAACTCATAAATAACTCTCCTCTTTCCCAAAATAAAAGGTGTTACCCTAAGGACCCTTATGGGCGGTACCACCTTAGTTGACTCAAGTCCACTCTGTTGACTGTAACGCTGTCAAGCGGTCGGTTCATAGAGTGAGTTCGGCTACTGCTGTATCAATTTTCATCAACCATTGACTTTCTGCAAACAAACAGGTCGCTTACTATTTCTATTCATCACCGGCTATTTTATAACACCTATAAATAATATAGCACATAATCAATTATTATGCACAATGATTTTATTCACTAAAATCAAAAAAAGCAATACTTCGCAGCATTGCCTTGAATATTTATAATGGGGCGATTAAGGGGACTCGAACCCCTGAGTGCTGGAGCCACAATCCAGAGTGTTAACCAACTTCACCATAACCGCCAATGCCCTATTATAATAAAACATTTTCAAGTAAAAGTAAATAACAAAATGTAAATTTTATCCTAGCATTTGTTGTTATACAATTGATGTGAAACAAATACTATATAAAAAAAGACTCAAGTCGGATAATTAAAAAAAGAACTTA
>JAUNFB010000055.1 GCA_030525245.1 Erysipelotrichia bacterium | reverse complement strand
CCAATGATTTAACACTTGAGGAGTTAGCTTCGCGCTGTGAATTGACCAAAGGCTTCTTGTCCCAACTGGAAAATAATTTAGCTACACCATCTTTAACGACACTTATGGATATAGTTGAAGCATTAGGAATCAGCATGTCTACTTTTTTCAGTGAAGAAAAAGAAGAAAAGATTGTATTTGATAAAAATGATTATTTTGTTGATGAAAAAGAAGGCTATACAATCAATTGGATTGTTCCCGATGCTTTAAAAAATCAGATGCAACCGATGATTATCGAATTGAAGCCATACAGTCGATCCGAAACCGTATTGCCTCAACAAGCTGAGGAATTCGGTTATATATTAACCGGCAGTGTGACTTTGGTTTATGGGAAAAGAAAAATTAATTTAAAGAGTGGGAATACTTTTTATTTTCCAAGTAAAAAGGAACATTATTTAGAAAACAATACCGGTAAAACGGCAAAAATTATGTGGATAAGTAATCCACCGATTTTTTAGAAAGAAGAATATATGAGAAAATTAATTGAATTTAGAAATATTGTTAAAAGTTTTGACGGACAGGTTGTATTAAAAGGAATCAATTTGAATGTATATGAAAATGAATTCGTTACTCTTTTGGGTCCTTCAGGATGTGGAAAATCTACTTTGTTGCGAATTTTAGGCGGTTTCTTAAAGCAAGATGAAGGAACAGTCATTTTTGACGGGCAATGTATTGATGATGTTCCGGCATATAAGAGAGAAATCAATACCGTATTTCAGAAGTATGCATTGTTTCCGCATATGAATGTTTATGATAATATCGCTTTTGGCTTAAGAATAAAAAAGGTGGGCGAGGATGTTATCGATCAAAAAGTAAATCGTATGCTTTCCTTGGTTAATTTGGAGGGATATGAACATCGTAATGTTACTTTGTTGTCAGGCGGACAACAACAGCGTGTAGCAATTGCCCGGGCTTTGGTCAATGAGCCGAATGTTTTACTTCTTGATGAACCTTTGGGTGCATTGGATTATAAATTGAGAAAAGAAATGCAGAGAGAGTTGAAAAGAATTCAACAAGAAGTAGGTATTACTTTTATTTTTGTTACTCACGATCAAGAAGAAGCGTTAACTATGTCGGATAAGATTGTTGTTATGCGAGAGGGAGAAATTCAACAGATAGGAACACCTATTGAAATATATAATGAACCGGAAAATGAATATGTAGCGCGTTTTATCGGTGAAAGTAATATTATTGATGGTGTTATGGTCGATGATTACAAAGTAAAATTTGATGACAAGATATTTGATTGTGATGATTTTGGCTTTAAGCCTAACGAGGCTGTCGATGTTTTGATTAGACCGGAAGATTTTGACATAGTTGATCGTCGCAGTGCCTTGATGAAAGGGGAAATAAAGTCGGTTGTCTTTAAGGGAGTGCATTACGAATTGATTGTGGAAACAATTTCCGGTACCAGTAAGACAGTTACGATGCATATATTAGCTGCTCATGATACTTACAATGAAGAAGCCGGTGAAAATATCAGTGCCAATGATTTCTTCTTAGACTTGGAGGATGTCGGCAGTTTAGAAGATTTTGATTTGATAGCCAGAGCGAATGCTCAAGCTTGGGATAATGAAGAAAATGATTTATCGATCAGTGAAGTAATTTGTGATTTAAAAGCAGAAGTTGGTTCATACAGTTGTACTTTTAAAACCGCAAAAGGAACAGAAACATCTATTGTTATTCATGTTGTATCTCCGACATATGTTGAAGATGCGCGTCACAATATCGGTATCAGTGCCTTTGATTTCTTTGTTACGGCTGATGAATTGAAGGAATCTATGGCTATTTCAACGGATTTAAAGACTTGGGCCAATGCCGAAGCTTGGAATCTGCAAGATGATTCTCCTATTGATATAACGGAAGTAAAATATGATTTTGAACCGACAGAAGTTAAAGAGGGATCATATGAAATTACTTTTGCGACTAAAGGAAGAGAATATAAGGTAGAAACGACTTCAATGCATGAAGAGGGCGATAAAGTCGGTTTGAGATTTGATAAAGAAGATATTCATGTTATGAGTAAGATGGTGAATGAATAATGAACAGTTTTAAAAGAATGACATATCCTTACATCATTTGGTTACTGGTGTTTGTGGTTGCTCCGATGATTATGATCGTATTATATGCTGTAACCGTTTCGGGCAATGATACCATTGTATTCAAGTTTACTTTGGAAAATTTTGCTCGTTTCTTTAAAGATGCCGATTTCTTGAGAGTATTATTTAATTCTTTGCGTATTGCTTTTATAACAACTGTTATTTGTATTTTAATCGGTTATCCAACTGCTTATTTGATTGCTCAACAAAACGAAAACAAACAAGCTTTCTTTGTACTGCTTCTGACTTTACCGATGTGGATCAATATGTTGGTAAGAACTTATGCTTGGAAAGGAATCTTGATGCGCTTTGACTTATCGAGCGAATTTAAAGTCTTTGTTGGTATGGTCTACAATTTTTTGCCTTATATGATTTTACAAATTTATACTTCATTATCTAAATTGGATAAAAATTTATTAAATGCTGCTTATGATTTAGGCGCAAATAAAGTGCAGACATTTTTGAAGGTTACTTTACCTTTATCGGTTCCGGGAATTGTTTCCGGTATAACTTTGGTGTTTTTGCCGGCTGTGAGCAGCTTCTGCATTCCTAAATTGTTGGGTGGAGGAGAATATGTATTGATCGGTAATTTAATTGAAACTTATTTTGTAACAACCGGTGACTGGAATTTTGGCAGTGCGATAAGTTTGATTATGGCAATTATCATTATTATTTCGATGTTCTTCACCAAGAAGATTGATAAGAATCAACAGGAGGATTAGTTTATGGAAAATGAAAAAAAATCTTTTACATCTAATCTTTCAGCTAATTTGTGGTTGATACTGATTATTTTATTTTTCTACTTGCCAATAATTTATGTTGTTATATTTTCCTTCAATTCAACAAAAAGTTTAACTGTTTTTTCCGGATTTTCCACTCAATGGTATCAAAAAATGTTTTCGGACAGAACAATGCTTGAACCGATTTATTATACAATTTTGGTGGCTGTAATTGCGACAATTGTGTCGACTGTTATCGGAACGATTACCTCTATCGGTTTATCAAAACAGAAAAAATTGGTTAGAGAATTGGTATTGCAGGTGAATAATTTGCCGGTAATGAATCCGGATATTGTCACAGCAATAGGACTGATGCTGTTTTTCTTATCAGTAAATATAGAAACAAGTTTTTGGACATTGCTTCTTTCACATATTACATTTTGTATTCCGTATGTGGTTTTAGCTATCATGCCTAAATTGCGCACTTTGGATGACAATGTTGCTGAGGCGGCATTGGATTTGGGGGCAACGCCGTTTCAGGCTTTGACAAAGGTCATTATACCGCAAATTATGCCTGCTATTATGTCTGGTGCATTGATGGCTTTCTCGATGAGTTTTGATGATTTTGTTATTTCATTTTTCACTACCGGAACAGGTGTAAGTAATATCTCGATATATGTGTATTCGATGAGTAAACGAATCAATCCCAGCATAAATGCTCTGAGCAGTATTATCGTTGCTGTTATTACAACTGTGTTAGTTTTAGTTAATGTTATTCCCCTGATTAAATCAAAAAAACCGGTTGAAAAGGATATTAATAAGAAAAAAGGCAGCTTTATACCGGCAGTTGTAGCTACATTGGCTGTAATTATTGTACTTGTTTCTTTAGGATTTAAATCAACAGGCGATTTTGATCCTATAGCTGAATTCGGTTCCGATACATTAAATGTATTTAATTCCGGTGAATATATTGGGGAAGATGTCATCAGCAATTTCGAAAAGAAATATAATGTGCGGGTTAATTATGATACTTTTACTACTCAAGAAGAAATGTATACTAAACTTATGGGTGGCAGTTCTTATGATATTATTGTTCCATCCGATTATATGATTGAAAGATTATTGAAATCCGATATGTTACAAAAAATTGATAAAAGTATTGTTCAATCATTGGATACTTTGAATCCGGGGTTGATTGAATATATGAGTTTTGATCCGAATATGGATTATTCCGTTCCGTATTTCTGGGGTAGCTTAGGGATTGTATATGATTGCACGCAGGTAGAACAGCAGGAAGTGGAAAAATATGGCTGGGAATTATTCCGCCAAGAAAAATATTCCGGCAATGCATTTATGTATGACTCGGAAAGAGAAGCCTTCTGTATAGCTTTTAAATCATTGGGATATTCAATGAATACATCTGATGACAAAGAGATTTCTGAAGCATATGATTGGCTTGTGGATATGGATAAAAAGTTAAATCCGTCATATGTTACCGATGAAGTAATTGATGATATGTGTAACGGAGCAAAAGCTTTCGCTTTGGTATTCTCAGGTGATGCGGCATATATATTAAGTGAGAATGAAAATATGCGCTACTACGAGCCGCAGCAGGGAACAAATATTTGGATTGATGCTATGTGTATTCCGTCAAATGCCAAAAATACAAAATTGGCCAATGTATTTATTGAATACATATTGTCTTACGATGTAAGTTATGCAAATTCGGAATATGTCGGATATACATCGCCGAATTTGGAGGTTGCCGAAGTATTAAGCGGTGAAGAAGGTGAATACTTTGAAAATTCGGCTTATACACCGCGTACCGGCTATTCATTAGATGAGACTTTTGTGGATAATGAATCTCAGCGTAAAAAAATATCTGAATTATGGGTTAAAGTAAAACTTAATTAATTTAAAAGGTGTAATTTGCTAAATATAGTGAATTATACCTTTTTTTAGTATAATTATTAAGTAGAGGAGAATTTGATTTATGAAGATTAAATTAACGGGTACAGGTTCGATAACTTCGATGCAGAATTGTGCATCTTGTCTGATAAACGAGGAAATATTAATTGATTGCGGTAATGGTATTATAAAGAGTTTAATGAAAAATAGTATTGATATTTACAAGATAAATATCGTCTTGATCACTCATTTACATGCCGACCATTTTTTTGACTTACCATTTATTATCCTTTTGAGAAGTTTTCGCCGAGTTAAAGAACAATTAGTAATATACGGACCAAAAGGATTGAGAAAAGCAATTGCGCTTTTATTTGAAGTCGGTTATGCTGATATTGAGGATTGGGAAGAACATTTAAATAATGGTAATACATTAATAATGGAATATACTGAATTGGATGTTGCCGTAAATAAATACAGAATTAAGAGTTATGAAGTAAATCACGGAAATTTTAAACCGGCATATGGGTTTACAGTAAGCGATGAACAATCAATTTTAGGCTATTCCGGGGATAGCGGCATTTGTTTAGGAGTAGAAGAAATTGTTAAGAAGTCCGATTTGGCGATAATGGATTGCAGTTTTCCTCAAGGAGTGGAAGCACACATGGGAGTAAATGATTTAGAAAGATTGTTAAATCAATATGATGATAAAGAAATTGTGGCTACACATATGTCTTCGGAAAGCCGAAAACTTGCTTTAAGCAGTAATAATGAAAGATTAATCGTTCTTGAGGATATGTTTGAGATAGAAATATAAAAAAATAGTGTACATTTTATAAAGTATGTGCTAAAATAATACTGCTGTTGCCCGAGTGGTGGAATTGGTAGACGCAGTGGACTCAAAATCCACCGGTAGAAATACCTTGACGGTTCGAGTCCGTCCCCGGGCACCATTATGTATTTGAAAGATGAATAGTTTCATCTTTTTTTTGTATAAAAAAGGCTTCTGATTTATATAAGATACCGGAGGGTAATATGAACATCAGAAGCCATCTATATAAAATATTGAAAATAAAGAGAAATCAGTAAAGCATTATTTTCAATATTACTAACTTAAGTCATATTCAAAGATAAATTGATAGGATGTATAGGATGTGTGAGCTGAAAAATCTATATTGGTAGTTATGTTGTAGAAAATATATAATTTATTATTTTTTTGCTTAAGTGTACAGATGAGATTTCGTATTCAAGATTGTAATTGTCATCAAGATTGGCTGATGTTACTTTTAGCGAATTGCTTATATCATT
>JAUNFB010000054.1 GCA_030525245.1 Erysipelotrichia bacterium | reverse complement strand
TATTCTCTGCGGTTGCATTTCTGTCAAAACTTTCTTTAATGCTGCGGTAAAATCACCGACAAGCGAGCAACAAATACATCCTTGGCTCATTTCTTTAATTTCGATACCGGCATCCTGTAAAAAATCACCGTCAATACCGATTTCACCAAATTCGTTTTCAATCAAAACTATTTTTTCATCAGCATACGCTTCCTTGATTAATTTTCTAATCAATGTTGTTTTGCCGGCTCCTAAGAAACCGGAAAATATATCAATCTTTGTTTGCATAAACATTTCACTCCTTTTCTATTGTTATTGTAGCACTTTTTTTATTTGATTAACCATTCAACTTTATTTAGAACTTTTTTCTCTTTTCTTCTTAACCAACTGAAAATCAATATCCTGTTTCAATAAGTCAACCGCAATACAGCGCACCTGCACTATTTGTCCTATCTTATAAATATTTTTTTCAGAAATCAAACTGCCGTCATCAGTTAAATGATAAAAACCGTCTAAAGTTTTAACATGTACCAAGACCTCAATGGTATTGGCTAATTTGACATAAAAACCGAAAGTGGTAGTTGAAGATATAACACCCGAGAAAACATCATTAAGATGATTAAGCATATATTCGCATTTCTTTAAATCGATAATATCCCTTTCGATTTTTGTGGCAGTAACTTCACCTTTGGAAGATTTTTCCGCTATTCTACCGTTATCAACTTTATCAATTTCCATTTGATCATAATCAGGAATATTAATAACATATTTTTTTATCATTCTATGAACTTGTAAGTCCGGATAGCGTCTGATCGGAGAAGTAAAATGACAATAGTTTTCTAAACCTAAACCGAAATGTCCAATACTTTCATTTTGATAAACAGCTTTGGCCATTGAGCGCAACAAAAATGTGGAAATAATCGGATATTCTAAAGTATTCTGAAAATAATCCAAACAATCCTGCAATTGCTTAGGATATATTTGATTTTTCTTACCTTTAAAATGATAGCCTAAACTTTCTACTAAATTATAGAAAACAGCAATTTTGTCTTCCTTTGGTCGATCGTGATTACGATAGATCATCGGATACTCCAATACCTGCATATGTTGAGCAACAATTCTATTGGCTTCAATCATAAAGCATTCGATAATACCTTCCGCAATGCCATGCTGTGCCGGCTTAATATCAACCACTTTGCCTCTGCTATCCATAATTACTTGACAATCATCACTTTCAAAGTCAATACTGCCTTTCTCGGCACGATTATGTTGAATTATCTGAGCCAATTGTCGACAGTTATCCAACATTTCCGTTATTTGGCTGTATTGTTTAATCAATTTATCATCACCGGCAAATATCGCATTGACCTTATTATAAGTCATACGATATTTTGATTGGATTACCGATTGATAAATGTCATAACGGACACATTGACCATTGCGGTTATATTCTGCTTCCACCGTCATCGCAAGTCTATTTTTATTGGGTTGTAAACTACACAGTTGATCGGACAGGACGGATGGTAACATCGGAATCACATGACCGGGATAATATATAGATGTTGTCCGACTTAATGCCTCCTTATCAATTGCTGAATTAACTTTAACATACTCGCTGACATCAGCGATATGCACTTTCAACAAATAATTATCCCCACTCGTTTTGCTCAGCGATATAGCATCATCAAAATCTTTGGCATCATCACCATCAATAGTAATAATTAATTCCTCGGTGCAATCGCTTCTTTCAGGATAGTCCTTTACCGCAATATTGTCACTATAAGTCTTTGCTTCATTCAAACAAGTTGTCGAGAAAGTCAATGGGATATCTTGAGAATATAATATGGATAATTCCCGAACTTCACTATTATAAGCATTGCCGATAATTGTCTCAATTTTCAAATGTTTTTTTTGATAATCAACTATATAGCATCTGACTTTTTGACTGTCCCTGAGCTGAAATTGTTCATAATTAATTATTTTATAACCTCTAGGAAATGAAGGATCGTCAGCATAGAAATGCTTTACCCCTCTTCTTATCCGAATTATTCCCACAACATAAACAAGATTATGCTTTAATATTTTAACGATTGTGGCGGTATGACCGAATATTTTAAACAATATTTCATCATTATCCAAAGCATTTAATTTCTCGGCATTTTTAACTTCGATCATTTCATTACGAAAAACAACAAAACTTTTGCCACTTCTTTTAACAATCAAATTGCCTTTGAACATATTATCTTGATTCATCAATTCATATTTTTGATGCTCATTCAAAAATATTTGTCCGTTATCAATCATTTTATTTAAAGTTTTTATCAATTCAACAAATTCTTTAGAAGTATTAACAGATAACTTTGCTTTCAATTCTTCTACGGAAAATTCCTTACCGCTTTCCATCAATTTCTCTATCTTTTCTTCCATTACTTCTCATTTTATCAATATAGGAACATCTATATTGATTTTTTCTTTCTAGGCCGTTCCTAATATAAGTATATCTGCGGCCATTCAATATACTTAATAATTCGCACTGTGAATTAGTATCTATAATTTTACAGCCTCGACTTTTTAAGAGTTTCTTATCACATTTCTCTTTAAATGTTGACAAGTTTATTAACAGAGATATCTTTATAACACCTATTTTATTCCAAAGTTTGTACTCTTAGATGAGGATAAGATTTGAACCTAAAGGTCTTTCTCGAATAAAAAGATTTATCCTACATAGCTCTGCACCTTTCTTCCTATCCGAGACTATCTTATCACATTAATAGCTTAAAGTCTCTTACAAGAACTAGAGATTCTCTTGTTAGAAAATATTCTTTAATGTTAGTTAAGATGACAAATATTTCAGATAAGATATTCCGCTTTATACATATCGTTGTCCGTCTAAAATTGCCGGAATGAACTCTGAATCCTTTGTCAAAAGTTTATCCCGCTTAGAGAATTAACTAAAAACACTGTTGGTAAAAAAGATGCGCTCTTAGTTTTTGCGTTAAATACTTTTCTTGATATTTATACCAATTTAAATTCAAATTATATTTTTGCAAAGTATAGTAGAGTTTCACCATCCACTTCATCAAATTCAATGTCAGCTTGTGCAGGTTTAGTGCCTTCTGTTAACACCAACAATCATTTATCTTTCTATCTTTTTAAAGAATAAATAATATACCAATATTCCATTTATTATAAAATCATAAGCTCTTAACCTACCAAATAAAATAATAGTTGATAACACAGATACGAATATTATCCCAATACTTATGATTTTAGAAAATATTCCTGGTTCTTTAGTCATCCATGTAAAATAGGCAAATATAGGAGAACAAAAAGCAAATATAGTCCATCCTATAATGAAGATATTGCTATAAACGCCTTTCGTAATAAATGCCATAAAATAGTATGTTATTAACATTCCTATACAAAATGTCAAAACATTTATCATTGCTTTCTTTTTAGTTGCACTATATATAGAAATTATTGTTCCAAATAATATCCATATTGCCATCTGGGAAAATATATTTCCTAAATTTGAAGTATAAATATCTAATAGTCTACTAATTATTCCTAATATTAATCCTAATAAAAACATACTTATCGGATTAAAAATGTATTTTTTCATATTTTAACTCTCTTTCAAATTAACATTTTACAGCACAAACATTAAAAGAAAAAATTCATTTTATAACTAACATTTTCCGAGGCAGCTCATTTATAGATTATACAGAGCTGAATACTTATTTATCAGATAATCAATATAGTATTGCGGATTATATTTTTCACCGCAAGCAATTTCGATCTGTTGTTGCGGCGAATATAGTCCTCCATATTGATGTATATGCTCTCGCAACCATTTCTTTAATAAAGAAAATTCATTTTCGGCTAAGCACTTATCGATATCCAAATCTTTACTCATTGCCTGCATAAATTGAGCGGCATAACTGCTTCCCAAAGCATAAGTAGGGAAATAACCGAACGAACCATCTGACCAATGAACATCCTGTAAAATGCCTTCGGCAGCATTAGGCACTGTCAGACCTAAATATTGCTTATACTTAGCATTCCAAATATTTTCCAAATCTTTTGTCTCGATACTGCCGTCAAATAAGCCTTTTTCAATCTCATAACGAATTAAAATATGTAAAGGATAAGTCAATTCATCAGCTTCAGTTCTAATTAAAGAAGGCGTTACTTTGTTCACCGCACGAATAAATTTATCCTGATCTGTTTGAGCAAGTTGTTCAGGAAACAATTCTTTCAAAGTTGGGAATAAATTATCCCAAAAATGATAATTACGACCTAAATAATTCTCAAACAAACGCGATTGAGACTCGTGCATGCCACTGCTCATATTGTTAAAACAAAATGTTTGAGCAATATCATCGCGTACCGAATAATTGTAATTGGCATGACCGGCTTCATGAATTACCGAATACATTGAACTGATCAAATTATTTTCATAGTAGTGAGTCGTTATACGATTATCATATTTGCTGATCGACTCCGTAAAAGGATGTTCCGATTCCAATAATACTCCCGCAGCAAAATCAAAGTCGATGTATTCTAAAATTTTATTCATCATTATCTTTTGTTTATAGATCGGATAGTTCTTATAGATAAAACTGTCATCGATTTGCGGTGAATGATTGATTTTTTGAATCAGCGGAACCAGTTTTTCTCTGATCAAATCAAAAAACTTATCGTATTTTTCGGTATTCATTCCCGGTTCATAGTCATCCAACAAAATATCGTAACCTTTTAATTCACCTTGACGATATTCCAAGATTTTTTTGGTCATAACAATTATTTTTTCCAAATAAGGTGCAAATAATCCATAATCATTATTTCTTTTGGCCGTTTCCCAATTCTGTTGACTTTCCATCTGTAGTTTAGAATATTCGACATAAAAGTCTTTCGGAATACAACGCATATTTTCCAAATTTTTTAATTGCCAATACAATATTTTTTTTATATCTTGATTTGTATCATCCCTGTCAATCAATTCTTTAATCAAAACAAATAATCTTTCGTCTGTCTGTAAAGAATACAATTCTCCTGCCAAATAAGCCAAACGATCATTACGATAATCGCTTCCCTTAGGAGGTGCAATTGTTTGACTATCCAAATTAACTGTTGTAACAGCTAATTCATAGGCAGAAATATTAAACATTCTTTCCTGATATTCTTTCAATAAATCATTCATATTTTCCACTCCTATTCCAATGCTGTCGAAATCAACGGTACCAATTGTTGTTTGCGGCTGATAACTTTCGCTAAGAAAACAAAGCCATCACATTCAATACCGTTTTTCGTAAATATATCTTTTAATTTATGGCTTTCTTTTCCCACCGCTAAAATATAAGAGCCACTACCGTCAATCATGGAAAAAGCCATCAGTACTATGTCCGAAGATGAATCTCGGCTGTATTCATTTAACCATTCCAACATCTCATCTTTTATATTTTTAACGGAATCAAAACCGACAATGTTACATTGGCTGACAGCCACTTTAAACTTATTTATTTCAAACTGTTTTAAATCGTTACGGAATATAGCCGCCGGTGATTTATTGGTCAAATTGGCTCCAGCTGCCAATATTTTATTTCCCAATTCGGTTAAATTAAATCCGGAAATCTGAGCCAATTGTTGAGCAATATCCTTATCCTGCTGCGTGCAAGTTACCGACTTAAAATTAACCGTATCGGAAATGATCGCACAACACAATAAACCCGCCAAATCAGAAGGTATTTCCATATTATTCTCTTTAAATATTTTTGTAATGATCGTAGCCGTGCAACCGACTTGTTCATTACGAAAATAAACAGGAGAAGCGGTAACCAACCCTCCGATTCTGTGATGATCTATAATCTCTAAAATGTTAGCCTGTTGAGCTCCATCAATCGATTGAGACAGTTCGTTGTGATCTACCAATATTAAATCGCGATTAGCATGTTTGAAAACATGATAACGAGATAATGTGCCGATAATATGATTATGACTGTCCAATATCGGATAACTACGATAACGCGATTTATTTATTTTTGCTTTGACATCATCAACATAATCATCATATTTAAAAGCCGTTAAGTCGGTACTCATCACTTTATCGACAGTAGTGGC
>JAUNFB010000021.1 GCA_030525245.1 Erysipelotrichia bacterium | reverse complement strand
CAAACAAGATAAGGCAAACAGATATTAATATAAGTTTTAATGTGTTATTCATAGGTCTTCTCCTCAATATAATTATAACATGAACAAAAGCAGTGTTAAGGAGAAATAGGACACTGTCTGTTTGGACAGTTATGTAAATTATAAGGGTAAATTACTTTTTAATAATTGATAGTTGCGAAAAAATAAACTATAATAGCAGTGAAAGCGAGGGAAATGCTCTTATATGAAAAAATTATTAGTTGTTCTATTAAGTGCAATGATGATCTTGTCAATGGCCGGCTGTAAGAAAGAAAATAATCAACCGGAAGTAATTGATGAGTTGGTTGTTTCTTTTGTTCCGTCAAAAGATTCAGATGTTATTATGCAAGCTGCTAACGGCGATCCTGAAAAAGGTTATCGTTCATTGGCACAAATTATCACTGACGGTTTAGCACAAAGAGGTTTCACAGTTAATGAAGTTAAAGTTAATGTTGGAACAAGCTATGCTGCTGTAGGTGAAGGTATGGTATCAGGTACAATCGATATCGGTTTAATTCCTGCATCAACTTATATCTTATATTCAGATGGTGTTGATTTACTTGTTGAAGCATTACGTTATGGCGTTGCCGGTGAAGACGGTAAAGTTATCGATCCGAAAGACGGAATTGCTCCTTGGAATGCAGGCAAGACACAAGATGCTGAAGGTATGGCTACAGGCTATGCTTCATTAATCTATGTTAATATTGAAACTGAAAAAGGTGCTGAGTTATATGATAAAGCAACTAAAGGTACTTTAACTTGGGATGATGTAAACAATGCTACTTGGTATGTATGTTCTTCAACATCAAGTGCCGGATATGTTTATCCAAGTTTATGGTTAAATAACAACTTCGGTTCAGACACTGATAAAAAGACTATTGCTTCATTAGCAAATGTTATTCCTGATGGAAGCTATTCAAATATGATGGAAACATTGTTAACAGGCGGATGCGATATCACTGTTGGTTATGCTGATGTACGTAAAGATGCTGCATCAACAACTTCATTTGAAGCTGCTTATCCTGAACTTGCTTCTCAAGGCAAGACTGTTTGGGATGTTGTAAAGGTTATTGCTGTTTCTGACTATATCATGAATGATACAGTTTCAGTAGCAAAACAATCTGTTGATGCTAAGATGACTCCTGAATTGGTTAAAGCTTTACAAGAAGTATTTATCGAATTAGGTAATACAGATGAAGGAAGAGCTGCTGTTAAACCTTATAGCCATATGGGTTACCAAGTAGGTTCAGATTCTGATTACGATTCAAGTCGTCAGGCTAACGCTTTGTTTAACTAATTATTCAGTCAATTAATGAGAGTGCATTTGCGCATTGTCAAATGCGCTCTCTTTTTTAAAATGAGATAGGTAGGATCTAATTATGATTAAATTTGAGCATGTAGATAAAGTATATGCAAACGGCACAAAGGCGCTAGATGATGTAAATTTAGAGATAAATCAGGGCGAATTTGTGGCTATTATCGGATTATCTGGTGCCGGTAAATCAACATTAATCAGAACGGTTAATAAAATGATTGATATAACGGCAGGAAAATTAACTGTAAACGGTATAGATGTATCTAAATTGGAAGGAAAGAAGTTAAGAAACTTCAGAAGAAAAATTGGAATGGTATTCCAATCATTTAACTTGGTTATGAGAACCACAGTTATTAATAACGTTTTGTCGGCAAGAGTAGCCGATATGTCATTTGTCAGAACATTACTTGGCTTATATTCTAAGCAAGATAAAATAAAAGCATTAGAGGCTTTGGATAAAGTGGGAATTTTGGATAAGGCCTACAGCAGAGCCGACCAATTATCAGGCGGTCAGCAACAACGTGTTGCTTTAGCCAGAACTTTGGCCCAGGATCCGGAAATTATATTGGCTGATGAACCGGTTGCCGCATTGGATCCAGTTATGGCCGATGTCGTTATGGAAGACTTTAAGAGAATTAACAAAGAGATGAATATCACAGTTGTTATTAATATTCACCATGTTGATTTGGCTTTACAATATGCAGACAGAATTGTCGGTATTAATGCCGGTAAAATTGTTTACGATGGTCCGGTAGAAAATATCAACAACGATATCTTAAAGATGATTTACGGTCGTGAGCTTACCGATGATGATTTAATGAAGGAGAAGAAGAATGCTTAAGGATTTTTTAAACATTTTTTATCCGCAAACGTATGAACTGTCATGCGGCAAAAAGGTAAAAGAAAAGTTTAATCCGGCTCCGTACATTACTATTGTGGTAATTATATTTGCGATTATTTGCGGAAAAGTAACCGGCTTTGATTTGGGGCGTCTTTTCCAAAGAAGTAAGCAATTCTGGGATTTGATTGCTAAAATGATACCGCCGAATTGGAGCTTCTGGTCGGATATGAAAAAGCCGATGTTAGACACGATTGTTATGTCTTTGCTGGGAACTGTATTCGGCTGTCTAATCGCTTTACCGATGAGTTTTTATCTGTCAGCCAATTTTAAATTAAATAAAACTTATTTAACATTACACAGAGGTTTGTTAAGTTTATTGCGAACTTTACCGACACTTGTATACGCTCAATTATTATCGATTGTTATCGGAACAGGTACTTTAGCCGGAACAATATCGATTGTAATTTTTACTTATACCATTTGTGTAAAAATGTTGTATGAGCAGATTGAAACCATTGATATGGGTCCTTATGAAGCTTTGGAATCTACCGGTGCCAGCAGAATTAAATGTATGATTAAATCTGCTTATCCGCAAATTCGCGGCTATTTTTGGAGCACGGTACTCTATTGTTTTGAAACAAATGTAAGAAGTGCAGCTATCTTAGGATATGTCGGTGCCGGTGGTATCGGTGTACAGATAAATGAACAGTTGACATGGAGAAGATACGGCAATACTGGTTTGATGGTACTTGTATTGGTAATCACAGTAGTGGTTATTGAAACGATTTCTCGTAGAATAAGAAAGAAGTTGGTTCAAGGATGAGTAATAAACAATTATCTATTGATGAACAATTAAAAAAATATCCGCATGTATGGCCTAAGTTTGTCATTACTGTTGTGGCTATTTTAGTAATTTATTATTTAATGACCATCACTGTTACATTTAAAGGTATTAATCCTAAAGGTGTTTCTATAGCAATCAGCGCATTTAAGGGTTTGTTTAGCCCGTCAATGAAATTGATTACCAATCTAACAGAATACGGCTTATTATATATGCTGTTTGAAACATTGGCTATTGCCTTTTTAGGCACGGTTCTAGGGCTTGTTTTCTCTATTCCGTTAGCATTCTTAGCTAGCAGAAATATTTGCCCTAAATGGGTTAACTCTATTGTTTTAACTGTTATCAGTATTATTAGAGCTTTCCCGTCATTTATGTTAGGTATCATGTTTGTTAAGTCAATCGGACCTGGCGCTTTTGCCGGTGTGCTGTCAATGACAGTCGGTTCAATAGGAATGCTTTCCAAGTTACTTATTGAAGCAATCGAAGATTTAAATCCGGGTATTACGGAAGCGTTAGATGCAGCCGGTTGTTCAACTTTTGAAAAGATCAGATACGGAATTATTCCGCAATTGAGTTCGAATATTATTTCCATTGTTTTATATCGTTTGGATATTAATGTAAAAAATGCGACCATTTTAGGTATTGTGCAAGCCGGAGGTATCGGTGCGCAATTATTATTCGCAATCGGAGCCAGAAGATGGAGCGATTGCGGTGCAATGTTGTTAGGTATTATTGTTATGACATTATTGCTAGAATGGTTTTCAACCAGTGTCCGCAGAAAACTTGCAGGAACAAAAAATTAAGGATGATTTTTCATCCTTTTTAAAAAGAAAATTATGGCTAAATTATATTTTAAATTTGGAGCTATGGGTTCCAGCAAAACCGCTAATGCTTTAATGACAAAGTTTAATTATGAGGAAAAAGGAAAAAAGGTATGGTTGATCAAACCTGCTTTGGATAATCGCGATGGTCAAGATATTTTGCGCAGTCGGATCGGTTTGCAGGCTAAAGCTGATGTAATCGGCTCAAAAGAAAAAATTTCTGAAAGACTGCCGGAAAATGTCGATGTTATTATCTGTGATGAATGTCAATTCCTTACGGAATCACAGGTTGATGAATTGCGCATAATCGTTTCGGAGAAAAATATTCCGGTATTGTGCTTTGGATTAAGAGCCGATTTTATGACAAAATTGTTTCCTGGAAGTAAGAGGTTGTTTGAATTGGCAGACAGCATTACGGAAATCAAATCCATATGTAAATGTGGCTCAAAAGCGATTGTTAATGCCCGTTTTGATAATATGGGCCATGTTTGTACAGATGGACAGCAGGTTGTTATTGGCGGTAACGATGTTTATGAAGGAATGTGTTACAGTTGCTGGCACAAAATGATTGTTGAAAATAAGACAAGAGATGAAATGTAAAAATAAGAGCGTATGGCAACGCTCTTATTTTATATAAAGGGGGATAAATATTCGAAAGAGAAAGGAGAATATTTGCAAGCTATTATCCTTGCTTGCACATATATAATACTAAATAAATTTCGCGTAAATATGTTGCGGATATGTGAAATAATGTGATTATTGTTTTAATAAAATAGGGCGGTAATATGTTAAAATTATAAGGGTGATTTTAATGAATGTTTATGATTGGGATAAAACTATTGTTCCTTTTGACAGTACAGTTAGATTTTATTTTTATTGTTTGCAAAACAATAAAAGAATATTGAAATTTTTGCCGTATCAGATTAAAGGGTGGATTCTTTATTTGTTTAAAAAAATTGATAAAACAACTATGAAAAGTTATTTTTATAAATTTTTACCGGCAGTAGATGAAATTAATTTGGCGGTAGAGGATTTTTGGAATAAAAATATTATTTATGTAAATAAATGGTATAAAGAGCAACAAAAGGAAGATGATATTGTCATCAGTGCTTCACCTTATTTTTTGATTAAACCGGCCTGTGACAGATTAAATATTCGAACATTGTTGGCTTCACAGGTTGATCCTTACAGCGGTAAAGTTACTTCACCTAATTGTTCGTCACAGCAAAAAGTTAAAGTGTTTGAGGAAGCAGGTTACGATATTGCGGAAGTGGACGAATTTTATTCCGATTCCTATAATGACCGCTATATGGCCAAATTGGCTAAGAAGGCTTTTTTGGTTAAGGGCAGTGAATTGAAAAAATGGGATAAATTTTAGAAATGTTTTGAATTAATATGCGAATAGAAAAAATTAAGGCAGAAAACAATAGCATTGTTATTGCTGTTGAAGATGAACAGAATAAAATCAGATTTCGTATCTCTTTGGATGATTTTCTCCGATTGGGATGTAAAAAAGGTCAGGAATTGGATCAACAAAAATTTGAATCCTTACAGAAAGCACATCGTTATTATTTTTGTTATCGGAAATGCTGCAATAAACTGCAACTAAAAGATTACAGCGTAAAAGAAATCAGCGATTATTTGGATAAATATGTTGATTTGCTTGCTGATGAGAAAGAAAAAATTATTAATGATTTGATTAGCCAAAATTTTTTACGCGATGAGTTGACAGCAGAAAGCCAATTGTATTGTGATCAAGTAAAGCTTATCGGTAAGAAAAAAAGTGCTTATAAAATGCGCAAAAGAGGTATTGATAAGCAGATAATCGATGACACTTTGAGTAAAATTGATAATGAAGAGGAAATGCAAAGAGGAATAATCAAGGGTAAACAGCTGTTAAAAACCATCAAAAACAAATCGTATAAAGAAACGATCTATTATTTGCGCAATAAACTATCGGAAGAAGGATTCGGAAATATTGATGAAATAATGAGTGATTTAGCTGTTGAATATGATCAAGAAAAAGAAGTGAGCGCCTTGATTTATCAAATGAAAAAAATCAGTCGTCTATATAAAAAAAGATACAGTAAAAAAGCTTTATCAAGTGCTTATTATAAGTATCTATTAAGCAAAGGTTTTGAAAGTAATTTAATTGCTCAAGAATTAGCAAAGGAGAATGAAAATGAAGATATGTGATTTAACCAGTCCACTAAGTATTGATATGCCTTTATTGGTAACGCAGGTAAAAGCGGGGGTTACCAATGCCGGGGCACCTTATCTTTCTGTAACTTTTAGGGACAATACGGCCACTATTGAAGGAAAAATGTGGGATGTAAAAGAAAAATATAATCAATTAATAAAAGCCGGAAAGGTTCTGAATGTTAAAGCCGATGTAATTAATTACCGCGGTACTTTGCAGCTTAAAATAATTGATTGCTATGAACCGAGTGAAGAAATTGATCTTCAACAATTTGTTTTAAGTGGTCCCTACACCAAAGAAACTTTGAAAAGTTATATTGACAGTGAAATAGATAAGATAAATAATCAAGATATTTTTCGTATAGTTAAAGATATCTATCGCCAATATGAGGATCAAGTATATTTCAGCGCAGCAGCTGCTAAAAATCATCACGAATACTGCGGTGGTTTAGCAACTCATGTTTATAGCATGTTACATTTAGCGGAAATGTTCTGTACCAATTATCCGTATTTGAATAAGGATTTATTGTTGGGAGGCATTTTATTGCATGATATCGGCAAAGTGATCGAATTAAAAACTTCAGCTGTAACAGAATATACTGTCGAAGGAAGGTTGTTAGGTCATATTTCAATATCGCAAACAATTATTAAAGAAACTGCCGATAAACTGGGAATTAACAGTGAAGCGGTCTTATTATTGCGTCATATGGTATTGGCTCATCATGGACAATATGAATTTGGTTCGCCTGTATTGCCGATGATTATTGAAGCCGAAGCACTGCATTTTATTGATGATGTGGATGCTAAAATGACAATGATTGAAAAAGAATTACGTCAGATACCGCCAAAGGAATTTACCAATCGCATTTTTGCTTTGGATAATCGTAGCTTTTATAATCATGGTATGAAGTAGAGTATGCAGATATTAAAAAGAGAACAAATTAAAAAATTGGTCGAAATTGATACAAAGAGAAATCATTACGATATAGACAGTTTGATTTTATCTCAGGCCGTAGGTCTGTATGAGAAAATTATTAAAGATAGTCCGAGAAAAGTTCTTATCGTTTGCGGAAATAATCTTAACGGTGATTGCGGTTTATTGTTGGCTGATCTATTAAAAAAGCGCAGTAAGATTGATTGTGAGATAATTCACTATTGTTTGAATAATCGACAATATTGTTCATTGATAAAGCAAGACGGAATAAATGTCTATGAACAGATCAGAGATATAAAAAGAGCTATTGCCGAAAATGATTATATTATTGATTGCATTTACGGCATTGATTTACAAGAAAGAGTCTTTTACCCTTATGATCTATTCATTGAATGGATAAACAATAAGGAAAAAAGTTATGTTTTAAGTTGTGATATTCCTTCCGGTTTAAATTGTGACAACGGAACAATCTATGGCAATTGTATAAAAGCTACGGAAACTCTGACTTGGCAATTAGGAAAAGCCGGAATGTATTTATATCCTGGAAATACTTATTGCGGCAAAATAACAATTGAAAATATCGGTATAAGTTATCAAAGTATTGAGGAAATAAAAAGCAATTACCAAATAAATGATTGGACAGACATTAAAAAAATGTTGCCACAACGCTACTCACATTCGCATAAAGGAACATATGGCAAAGTTCTATTGATTGCCGGAAGTGAGGATACTACCGGTGCAGCTATCTTGTGCGGTAAAACGATTCTAAAAACCGGAGCGGGATTGTTGACAGTTTTGTCCTATCCGGAAGTTATTGCGATATTTAAGCAATCTTTGCCGGAGGCAATGACTGTTTGCTTGCAGAATAATATTATTTATCAAATGGAACATTTTGACTTTTCCCATTTTGATTTAGTCGTGATTGGTCCGGGGTTGTCTCGCAGTAAGAATACCGAGATACTTTTACAGTATGTTTTAAAGAGTGATAAAGATGTACTAATAGATGCGGATGGCTTATTCTATTTGAAAAATAATTTGTCTTTATTGAAAAGAGAACAATTAACGGTTATCACACCGCATTTAATTGAATACCAGCGCATATTTGCTTATGACAGCAGTCGCATTTTAGAAGATTTAGCCTCTATATTAAAAATCTATCAAAATTTAATTATCGTTTTAAAATCAGAAAATACCATAATTGCTTACCGCGATAAGGTGACGATTAATACTTGCGGTAATAACGCTTTAGCCAAAGGCGGTTCCGGTGATGTTCTTGCCGGTTGTATATCCGGTTTTTTGGCTCAAAGGAGCGATTTGAAATCAGTTATTGCGGCAGTTTATGTACATTCTTTTGCAGCGGATTTGTGGTTGAGAAATCATTCTCCTTATTCGCTTTTAGCTTCTGATTTAATCGGATGTATTGATGAAATATTGTATGAGGCTGTAAAAGAAAAGGAAAAGTGCTAAAATTATTTTATGGAAATTATTGTAGTTCAAAAGACAAAAAAGTATTTAAAAGAATTGAAAGAGATGAATGTTACGGATATTCTTATATCGGATAATACTTTTTCATCGGCTGTAAATTTCTTGAAAAATGAAGAAATTGCGGAAATGAATGAAGCTGTCCACGATAGCGGAATGCGTACGATTGTCAGAGTCGACAGATTATATCATCAAGATGAAATAAATGATTTGAAAAATTATTTATCTTTTTTAAACGACATCGGAGTTGATAAAATTTTGTGCAGTGATATTGCGGTGACAATGCTGATTAAGGAAAATGATTATACTATGAAAACAATTTATGCACCGGAAACTTTATTGACTAACAGTTATGATGTCAAGCAATTAAAGAATGACGGTGTTGACAGTTGTATTATTTCTAAAGATATTCCTTTTGAAAATATATTAAGAATTGCGAAAAATAATCCGCAATATTGTTATTTGCGAGTATTTGGACAAATATTAATCAGTTACAGTCGAAGAAGATTTATCAGTGCGTACTTAAAAAAAGAAGATGAATATACGGATAATTATTTTTTACAGGAAGAAAAAAGAGATTTTTTGATGCCGATTGTCGAGAAAAAAAGCGGGTGTTGGCTTTACGGATACAGTTTGGAATCATTTGGGCAATTGAAGGAAATCTGTGACAGTGAAGTGAAAGGAATAATCATCGATGAAATGTTTCAAAATGATTTGTTTATTTTAGAAATTGTTAAAATTCATCGCGATATATTGGATGACAAGATAGATTACAAGATGGCTGTGCAACGCCTAAAAGAGCTTGATCAAAAAAGTAATTATGGCAGTATAGCGCAAGTCAAACAGACAGCATTGGAGAAAGAATGATATGCCAGTAGAATTATTAGCTCCGGCAGGAGATTTAGCCAGATTAAAAATTGCGGTACAATACGGTGCCGATGCCGTATATTTGGGAGGCAAGCAGTTTTCGTTGCGTGCTCGAGCTTCTAATTTTTCTTTGCAGGATATAAATGAAGCTGTAGAGTATGCCCATAAAAGAAATTGCAAAGTTTATGTGACAGTGAATATGATTCCTCACGACAGTGATTTTGATGGGTTGATTCAGTATCTGCAGCAGTTAGAACAAATCGGTGTTGATGCGATTATTTGTGCATCAAAAGCGATTTTGTCTCTCTGCAAAGAATATGCTCCCAAAATGGAAGTGCATATTTCCACCCAACAAACTACTACCAATTTAAAAGCTGTCCAGTATTGGCAACAAAGTAAAGCTGACAGGTTGGTTTTAGCCAGGGAGGTTGATTATGCCAACTTGCAGGTAATAACTCAAAATACTAGTATGCCGATAGAGGTGTTTATTCATGGTGGAATGTGTGCTAATTATTCGGGAAGATGCGTGATATCTAATTTGTTGACCAATCGTGATGCCAACAGAGGCGGTTGCGCTCAATCATGTCGTTGGAATTATCATTTATATCATAATGACGAATCGTTAGATCAGGATGATTTCTTATTTTCTTTTGGTTCCAAGGATTTGTGTGCAGCTGATTATATTGAAAAACTTTTACAGACTTCAGTAGCATCTTTGAAGATAGAAGGTCGAATGAAAACAGCTTATTATATTGCGACAGTAGTTAAAGCCTATCGAAATTTGATTGATTTTTATCAGAATAACGGTTATATCAGTACCGAATGCTTAGATGAAAACAAAAAACTTATTCAGCGTTGTTCCAATCGTGAAAGTTTTAACGGATTTTATCCGGGTTTACCGGACAGAAATGGTCAAATATATAATAATATTGTTACCGCAAATCAAAGCTATGTGGCTAATGTTTTAAATTATAGCAATGGATTAGCTACAATAGAGGTGCGCAATTATTTCAAAACAGGTGATAAATTGCGCTTGTTCAATCCCAAGGGTCAAGATATCTATTTCAATGTTGGAACAATGAAAGATATTAATGGTGAAATAGTGGAAATAGCTAATAAACCGATGCAAAAGTTGTCAATAGAAGTGCCGGTTGAAGTAAACGAATTTACCTTTATAACTATAGGTGAGGAATAAAGATATGCATATTGTCGAAGGAAAAATAGCGGTAAAAGCGGTATTAAACAGTAAATATCGTAAAGTAAATAAGATTATTATTGCGGAAAATAAGAGCAATAAAGATATTGATTATATTATTGAACAGGCAAAAAAGAAAAAAATAACTGTTGAAAGAGTAAGCGGAGAGATTATAAGTGAATTAGTATCAGGTAAGACCCACGGAGGGATAGTTGCGGATGTTACGGTCAGAAAAACTCAAACAGTGATTTCTTTGATAAAAAAAGAACATCCTTTCTTGGCTCTTTTGGAAGGAATAGAGGATAGCTATAATTTGGGATACATTTTTCGCAGCTTATATGCTTTTGGATGTGACGGCATTATTATGCCGCAACACTATGTGGACTATGATGACGGAAATTTATTGAAAAGCTCTGCCGGGGCTAGTGAATTGTTGCCGATAGTATGGTACGATGATTTGCCGGAAATTTTACAAGTTTTAAAAGGTAAGAATATTAAAGTTGTTTCTGCTTATCGCGGTAAACAATCGGTATCATTGTACGAATATGATTTCAAGGATAAAGGTGTGATAATTGCGATCGGCGGAGCGATGCGCGGTTTATCACGGGATGTGTTGAGCTGCAGTGATGATTTCATTCACATACCTTATGCCAATGATTTTCGTAATTCGTTAAATGCAGCCAGTGCGACCAGTGTCATTGCATCGGAAATATTTCGTCAGAATAGTGGGAGGAATTAATAATGCGTGAATCTTTTTATATGGGGAAAAATGTAGTTGTTTTAGATTTTTCCAATGAGTATTATCAAAATACGGAGGAATTGGTTTCATCTAAGGGCTTTAAAAATTTTATTGAACGTTATCTGAAAGATTTGGCGATAAAAGATATCAAGATGTTTACCTGGATAACCAATAATCGTGATTTAGAGGAAATGGTAAAAGATATTGTTCGTTTGACTAAACAGCTATTGGTATTGGAAATAGAAGATATTTTTAATCCACAGATGGACAGCATTAATATTGCGAAAGCTTTATATATTGTTGAAGATGCCTATAATTATTGGCGCAGTAAGCAAAGATTTTCGGTTATTAATGCCAGTACCAATAATTTGTCGTTTATGAGTTTCATTGAAGCTGACAGTAAATATAACCAATTGGTTTTGGAACTATATCGAAGCTGTGAAGAAAAATTACAAGGGAAAAGCAATAAGATTTATCGTCAAATTCAAGCCGGTACAAATGCTTCGTTTGTGGTGAAAAAATATCGTTGGTCAATACCTTCCGGTTATAACATTTTAAAAAATATTCCCTTTGTCAATACAGTAATGTTGAGAACACCGATCTTATTTCATAGCGAAAGCAATAAAAGAGTAGGAACATTTGTGGAAAATGAAACTAATCCTTTGAAAGCCGCTCTAATAAATCAACAGGATTGGTATTGTTATCCGGCAAAGGTTGGAAGCTTATTGTGTTTCGTTTATTTCCATAAAGATTACTGTTTTAATGGTATTTCTTTGTCTAATTTGTTTGAATTGGCCAGTGAAAAGGAATGCATCGGGCATAAGCCGGATTTGATTTGTTTGTTTGGTAATCCTGATGACAGGGACAGTTGTAACTTTTTCTATGATGAAGCTAATGATTTATGGGTAGGGTCTGTTTCAGCTGATTGGAAAGTAGAATATTTCGGTTACATAAAAAAAGCCATTTTAACCTTACATAATTTATGCAAGATGCAGAATGGGGCTTTGCCTATTCACGGCTCAATGGTTAATATTTACTTTAAAAATGGTAAAAGAAAATCGATCGTTTTTGTTGGCGATTCCGGTGCCGGAAAGTCGGAAACTATCGAAACCATAAAAAAATTATCCGATCGTTATGTTGATATGGAAAGCATACAGAGGATTGAAACAGTTTTCGATGATATGGGTTCATTACATATCAAAGACGGCAAAGTATATGCTAATGGCACGGAAACCGGAGCATTTGTTCGCTTGGATGATTTGGACAAATTGACAGCTTATAAGGATATGGAAAGAAATATCTTTATCAATCCGGAAAAAGTCAATGCTCGGGTGATTCAACCGGTTGCTTCTTATGACTTGATCGTTTCCGATAGTCCGGTTGATATGATACTGTATGCCAACAATTATGAAAATAAAATAGGTGTAGAAAAATTTGAAACTTATAATCAAGGAAAAAAATGTTTTATTGAAGGTAAGAGAATGGCAATGCAGACAACTCAGGAAAGCGGTTTGTCAACAACTTTTTTTGCCAATCCGTTCGGACCTATGCAAAAACAACAACAATGCTTGGAAATTATGGATAAAGTATTTGATTGTTTATATCAAAATAATGTTTATATCGGACAGATATTCACTAATTTAGGAACCGCTAATAAAGAAAATATTGTTAAATCGGCAGAATGTTTGTTAGCTATTTTGCGCAACGATTAAAATGTTATGTTAAAATATTTTAGATGAAATGAGGTTAAAATGGAAAAAGCACTGAAACTGTTTAAAAGTTTATTTAAAAATAAAAAAGGCAGTGATTCTGTCTTGTCTTTTTTCATTTTCTTTTTATTACTTACCAGTTTATTATTTACAAGCAGTGCTTCGATAAATACAGGAACAACTGTAGCTTCTACATTAAAGAATATCATCAAACAGGTAGTGATTTTAAGCGGTGCTTGCGTACTGTATAATTTTTTCTCCAATATATTTGATATAAAAAGATGTAAAAGATATATTAATGTATGGCTTACTTTGGAATTGTTGCTTTTGTTGGCAGCTTATATTTGGTGTAAAATACATGGCAGTATAAACGGCAATTATTCTTGGATTACTATCGGTTTAGGCCCTTTCCAATTCGGTATTCAACCGTCCGAATTTGCGAAAGTGATGATTATTTTAGCGGTTGCTTGTTTGATTGGAGATAAAAGATTTAAAAATATTAATTCTAAATGGCAGATGGTGCGAATTCCGGCAATTTTCTTGGCATTATATTGCTTTGTGATTTTTATTTTACAGAAGGATGCCGGTAGTTTTTTGATTGTTGCGATTGTCGGTGTATCTTGCTTTTTATTTACTAATAATCCAAAATTGAAAGGATGTCGCCGTTTGATTCTTTTTTTGGGATTTGCGGCCATCGGATTTTATTTTTATTGCTTGTTTGATGAAAACGGTCGAAAAATATTGGCTAAGTTTTCGGTTACATTTGCGGCTCGTTTTGCGGCTGTTACCAATCCTGACTATAATAACGATGCGACTCGTGAAATATTTTATTCTTTATTAGGAATAAGTAACGGAAATCTGTTGGGAGTTGGTTTGGGAAATTCGGTACAGAAATTCGGTTATTTGGTTTCCAGCGATGCCGATTACATATTTGCGGTAATTGTTGAGGAATGCGGTTTGATTGGTATTGCCGCGGTCTTTGTTCCGTATATATTTATTATTTATCGGTTAATTTATTACAGTCGTCAAATGGAAAAAGAAAGCGATAAGATTATTTTGTTGGGAACAGTTGTTTATTTAGCAATTCATTTTCTCTTCAATATCGGTGGTGTCAGCGGTTTTTTGCCGTTAACCGGAGTACCGTTATTATTGGTATCCAGAGGTGGATCGGCAACTTTTTCGATTATGTCCTTATTAGGTATTTGTCAAAATCGCATCAGCAATTATTATGCGGAGAAAAAAGCTAAAAGCGTATTTATAAATTAGAAAGCAGGTTTATTGATTATGAGAGCATTATATCCGGGAAGTTTTGATCCTGTTACTTACGGTCATTTGGACATTATCGAAAGAGCAGCTTCTTTGTTTGATGAATTGATCATTGTTATTATGACTAATGATGAAAAGCATTCAACATTTACGATGGAAGAAAGAAAACAAATGCTGCAACACTGCATCGGTCATTTAGAAAATGTGCGAGTTGAAATCGGTAGTGGTTTAACCGTAGATTTTGCGGAAAAATTAGACAGTCAGGTACTGATTAGAGGAGTTAGAGCAGTATCGGATTATGAATATGAAATGCAATTGGCTACAGCTAATATGACCTTAAAGCCAAAAATTGAAACGATTTTTTTATTGGCTCGGCCGCAGTATTCTTTTTTGTCGAGTTCTACTGCTAAGACTGTTGCTAAGAATAATGGTGATTTGCACAACTTCGTTCCTGATTTTGTAGCTGAAAAATTAAGAGAAAAATACAGATAATATTTATTAAGTGAAACCTGACAGTCGTTTAAAGGCTTAAGGTTTTTTTAACATCGATGATTAACAAATTATTGTTTTCGTATTAGATGAAAACAAATGTATAATATTAAATAGAAAGAAGGAAATATTTATGGGTTGTACAACTATTCTTGTAGGAAAAAATGCCAGTTATGATGGTTCGACACTGATGGCACGAAATGAGGATTCATCTCCGGGACATTATAGTCCGAAAAAATTTATTGTGGTAAATCCGCAAGATCAGCCAAGGTTATATCGTTCGGTTATTTCCAAAGTTGAGATAGAACTACCGGATAATCCTTTGCGTTATACAGCTATGCCTGATGCTTTGGGTAAAGAAGGTATTTGGGCTGCGGCAGGAATTAATGACTGTAATGTAGCCATGACTGCTACAGAAACCTTAACTGCTAATTACCGGGTTACTGCCGGTGACCCGTTAGTTAAAAGCGGCATAGGTGAAGAAGATCTGGTAACGATCGTTTTGCCTTATATTCATTCGGCAAAAGAAGGAGCTTTACGTTTAGGCTCATTGTTAGAAAAATACGGCACATATGAGCGCAACGGAATCGGCTTTCAAGATGAAAATGAAATTTGGTGGTTGGAGACTATTGGGGGACACCATTGGATGGCTAAGAGAGTAAAAGATGATGAATATGTTGTAGTTCCTAATCAGCAAGGATTGGATTATTTTGATTTTGTTGATGCTTATGGAGAAAAGAAAAATTATTTATGCAGTGCCGATCTGATAGATTTTATTGAAAAAAATCATCTGGACACAACAATGCGTGAACATAATCTCTATGAAGAAACTCATTTTGCCTGTCGCGGAGCATTTGGTACGCATACGGATTCTGATCACTGCTATAACACCCCTAGAGCTTGGTTTATGGAAAGATATTTTAATCCCAACACTTATAAATGGGATGGTTTGGATGCCGACTTTACTCCGGAAAGTGATAATTTACCATTTTCTTTGATTCCGGAAAAAAAGATCACCATTGATGAAATTAAATATGTTTTATCATCTTATTATCAAGGAACAGATTATAATCCTTATAATAAAAGATCTGATGCATCTTTAGCGGGTAAATATCGTCCAATCGGTATTAACCGGAATAATTTTGTTTCTATTACCCAATTAAGACCATATATGCCGAAGGAAATCAAGGCAATCGAATGGATAGCACTTGCTTCTAATCCGTTCAATGCTTTAGTTCCGTTTTACAGCAATGTGTCTGTTACACCGGATTATTTGGCTAATACTTCTGCAAGAGTTACAACAGAAAATTTTTATTGGGCCAGCAGAATAATCGGAGCATTGGCTGACAGTGATTTCGGTAACTGTATTGCTGATGTTGAACGTTATCAATTGCATGCTTTAGCGGACAGTCAAAATATACTTAATCGTTTTGATTCTGATTATTTAAATAATAAAATAGAAAATGTACAAAAATATTTGGAACAATGCAATCAAAAGATTGCCGATAATATTCAAAAAGCAACGGATAAATTGTTGTTGGTTTTGGTTGATAAAGTTTCCGATCAAATGAAAAATGGTTTTAGCAGAGCGGATAACTGATTATAAGGAGAATAAAGATGTTTTTTAAAATACCGACAACAGTTTATTTTGAAAAAGACTGTGTTTTACATTCTCAAAAAGAAATACAGGCATTAGGTAAAAAAGCTCTGATCGTTTGCGGTCAACATTCCGCTTACAGTAACGGTTCATTTGATGATGTTATAACTGTTTTACAGGATCAAAACATTGCATATGAATTATTTGACCGGATTGAAGAAAATCCATCCATGCAAACAGTTGAAGAGGCTTACAAGTTAAATAAAGACAAAAATATCGATTTTATTATTGCGGTAGGCGGCGGCAGTGCAATGGATGCTGCTAAAGCAATCGGAGTGATGCTTTATTATGGCCTTGATGAAGCCGCAAAATTGTATGATCAACCTCTTGGCCATTGCAGTTTACCCATTGTTGCGATACCTACAACCTGCGGCACGGGAAGTGAAGTTACCGCTGCTGCAGTCTTAACGAATAATATAATTAAATCTAAAGCTTCAATTACTTATCGCATATATCCGAAAATAGCTTTATTGGACGGCAAGTATTTAAGAACATTGTCGGTAAAAAATATTAAGAATACAGCTGTTGATGCTTTGGGTCACCTTATCGAAAGCTATATTTCCTCTAAAGCGACAAAATTTTCCGACATGCTTACTTCAGAAGGACTAAGAGTTTGGGGATTAAATAAAGAAATATTGAAAGATCCTGCAAATTTATTGCCGCAAGACTATGAAAATCTCTTATTGGCATCGGTATATGGCGGAATGGCAATTGCTCATTGCGGAACAAATATACCGCATGGTTTGAGTTATCCTTTGACTTATTATGAAAATATACCACACGGTAAGGCAGTAGGTTTTTTCTTGTACGGTTTGTTGAAATATGCTGATAGGCAAAGAGTAAAGGAAGTTTTGGATTTGTTAGGATTTAACAACCTGGAAGAATTGAAAACTTATTTATCGGTTATTTTTTCGTTGGAAAAGCCTGCTGATTATATTTTGGATAAAGCAGTGGAAGAATTAGCCCAAAATAAGAATAAGTTGAGTTATGCTCCTTATAATGCGAATAAGGATTTATTAAGAAAGATCGCTTACAGTTTATGGACAGAATAAGAAAATGTGCGGTAAGTAATATTTGCGGTGGTTGTCAATTACAGGATTTAGATTATTCCGAACAACTGAATTATAAACAACAGAAGATTAATCAATTATTCAATAAAATTATTGAACCGAAGACAATTATCGGTGCTGACGACCCTTATCATTATCGCAATAAGGTACAAGTTGCCTTCGGTTATGAGAAAAAGAGAGTTATATGTGGCAATTATGTGGAAAGCACCCATCGCATTGTGGAAATTAAAGATTGCCAATTAGCCAATCAAAAAGCTAACGAGATAATCTCGGATATTAAAAATTTGGCTGTTACTTTCAAAATACCAATCTTTAACGAATATAATTATCAAGGCTGTCTCAGACATGTAATGGTTAGATTATCCGAAACAACCGGACAGATTATGGTTATATTGGTTACGGGAAGTTATGTTTTTCCAAGAAAAAAAGACTTTATAAAAAGTCTCTTAAAAAAACAACCGCAAATAACAACGATTGTCCAATCGATCAATAATAGGCATACAAGTATGGTTTTATCGGATAAATTTGAGGTGTGGTACGGAAAGGGATATATTGAGGATAAATTAAATAATCTGTTTTTCCGTATATCTCCAACCTCTTTTTATCAGGTAAACAGTAAGCAGGTTATCAAATTATATGATTGCGCGATTAAAGCAGCAAAATTGAAAAAGAATGAAATTATTATGGATGCTTATTGCGGTACAGGAACTATCGGATTATCTTTAGCAAAAGCTGTTAAAAAAGTAATCGGCGTGGAATTAAATAAAGATGCTATCAGGGATGCGAAAATAAATGCTAAAAACAATCAAATTACCAATGCTGAATTCATTTGTGCCGATGCCGGTAATTATATGCAGAAAATGGCGGCTGAAAAAGAAAAGATTGATGTAGTAATTATGGATCCGCCACGTGCCGGAGCGGATAATAAATTTCTCAATGCCTTAGTTAAATTGAGACCTCAAAAAGTAATTTATATTTCTTGCAATCCATATACACAGAAAGGAAATATTAATTATTTGTTAAAACATTTTTATAAGTTAGAAAGTATTCAACCCGTGGATATGTTTCCGTTTACCGAACATACAGAAACAGTGGCAGTTTTGAAACATATATAAATAATGCAATATTTGAAATATTTATAGTAATTAATAAGTGCTTATAGTAAAATATTTATAAGCAGTTAAGAAAATTAATAGAAAGTAGAGAAAAAAGATGGATAAACTTATAGAAATCCTTACAGTTGTATTGATAGTAAGTGGAGTTATTACGATTATTGTTTTAGGCTATGTCAAGGCTTCTCCTGACAGAGCTTATATTATTTCAGGCTTGCGTAAAAAACCGAAAGTTTTAATCGGAAAGGCCGGGATAAAAATTCCTTTTTTTGAGAAAAAGGATGAATTGAGCTTACAATTGATTCCTATTGATGTGAAAACCAGCAGTGCAGTACCTACTGCTGATTATATCAATGTCAATGTAGATGCCAATGTAAATATTAAAATCTCGGATGATCCGGATAAAATTGAAATGGCGGCGCAAAATTTCTTAAATCGGGAAAATGATTATATTGCTAATATTGCTCGTGAAGTTTTAGAAGGTAATATGCGTGAAATTATCGGTAATATGCATCTAGAAGAAATGGTTTCTGACAGACAAAAGTTCGCAAATTTGGTAAAAGAGAATGCCGAGCCGGATTTAGCTGCCATGGGTTTGGACATAATTTCTTTTAATGTTCAAAATTTCATGGATAATAATTGTGTTATTGAAAATTTAGGTGTTGATAATGTAGTTAGAATTCAAAAAAATGCGGCAATTTCCAGAGCGGAAAGTGAAAAAGAAATTGCTATGGCTAAAGCAAAAGCTAAAAAGGAAGCTAATGATGCGGAAGTCCTGAGCGAAACGGAAATTGCTGCTAAGCAAAATGATTTGGCAATAAAAAAATCGGAATTAAAAATTGAAGCCGATATTAAGCAGGCAGAAGCAGATGCGGCATATGAAATTCAAAAAGAAGAGCAGAGAAAAACGATTGAGATTGCCAGTGCCAATGCTAATATTGCTAAGCAGGAAAGAGAAATAGAATTGAAGAAAAAAGAGGCGGAAGTAAGAGAACAAGCTTTAGATGCTGAGATTAAAAAGAAAGCAGAAGCTGATAAATTCGCTGCTCAGCAAAGAGCTGATGCAGAATTGTATCAACGTCAAAGAAAAGCGGAAGCCGAAAAATTCGAATTAGAAAGAGCAGCCGAGGCCCAAAAATTGCAAGTGGAAAAAGCAGCTGAGGCCCAAAAATTACAAGCTGAGGCTGATATGATAGCTAAGCAAAAAGAAGCTGAGGGAATAAGAGCGGTAGCCGAAGCAGAAGCTGAGGCCATTAGAGCAAAAGGTCTTGCCGAAGCCGAAGCAATTGAAAAGAAAGCGGAAGCCATGCAAAAATATGGTAAAGCTGCTATCACCGAAATGATTGTCAATGTTTTACCGGAAATGGCTAAAGCTGTGGCTCAACCACTGTCATCAATTGATAAGGTCACAATTATTGACGGAAATGGGGCAAATACCGGTGTTGATTCCATGAGCGGCTATGTTCCGACCGTATTGGCTAAGACAATTGAAGCTGTTAAAGAAACTACCGGTGTTGATTTAGCAGATGTGATGAAAGCAGACACTTATGATGCTAAAGTGAATAAAAATATCAGTCTTACAAAAAAAGATAATTAGCAGAAAAACCGTATGATATTCATGCGGTTTTTTATAGAATTAGCTTGTCGGATAAGTTATAATATACCTATATGAAAAAGAAAAGAATCCCTTTAGGTTTGATTATTCTGTTATTATTTGTATTAATTATAGGTATTTTTTATGCTTATAATAAGTATTACTTTCCTAATGCTAAAGCGTATGCGAAATATATTGAAACTTATCAAGAATATGACAGTAATGAAATATCAGAAATAAATATTGACAGCATCAATCACAAGGTAATAATTAAACCAAGTGAGGATGGTAAGGTTAAAATTACTTATTTCCAAAAAAATGACAATATGAATATGTATACTTTGGAAAATGGTAAAATCCGAATGGAACTTATTGAAAATGTAGAAGATTTGGATACTTTATTATTCAAAACAGAGAAAAAAATTGATACTATTACGATTTATTTGCCGGTTGAAAATTCTATAAAAGTAAATGTAGCAGCCAGTTACGGTAATTTGGAAATATATGATATTTCTTTAAGTACCATTTCTTTTAAGAATACGATCGGAAATATTAAATTAAAAAATATTGCTTGTACGACAATCACTGTTGATTTAAATACCGGAAATGCAGACATGGAACATATAAAATTTGATCAGCTTTCGACAAAAATAGTATCCGGAAATATAAATGTGCAGTCTGAAGAAATGATCGAGCAATATAACTTAGCAGTTAAAGCGATATATGGTACGCTGCAATTCAACGATAAACAATTGTTTTCTGAGGAACAACCGGAAAGTGTTATTAATGAAATTGAACAATTTAAATCCGATACGGACAAAAAGATAGCTATCGAAATACTACGCGGAAATATCAAACTCAATTTTAAAGAAAATATATCGGATAATGAAAACAAAGAAAATTAAAAAAGCATAGTACATGCTTTTTTTAATCTTGTATTTGTTTTAAAATTTCTTTCAAATCGTAATTATGTTCGGTGCCTTTTAAAACATAATCATCACCATTATAACGAGGAAGAAGATGGAAATGAATATGCTTAACGGCTTGCCCTGCAGCATCACCGTTATTATTGACAATATTTAATCCGTCGGCATGCATTTTATTTACAATTTGTGCAGATAATCTTTTAGAAACAACGATCATATGTTTTAAAGTCTCTTCATCGATATCGTAAATATTTTCATAATGTTTTTTAGGAATAACCAGGGTATGGCCTTTGGTTGCCTGCGCAATATCTAAAATTGCGATAACCGTATCATCTTGATAAACAATGTTGGAAGGCAGTTCACCTTTAATAATTGAGCAAAATACGCACATTTTTAAAATCTCCTTTTTTGTTATTTTAACATATTTTAAGCATTGAAAACACCGGTAGACAAATATAGTGTTATAATTTATACAAAGATGAATGGAGGAACAAATGAAATTTTTAAAAAAATTTGAATACAATGCACCTGTTACTTTAACATTTGCTTTAGTCAGTTTAATTTCCTTATTGTTAGGCTTTTTAACTAATTTAAAGAGTACAGAAATGTTTTTTATGACATATCGGGACAGTTTGCTTAATCCTTTAATGTATGTACGATTATTTACATATTGCCTTGGTCATGCCAATTGGGAACATTATATCGGTAATATGAGCTATGTATTATTGTTGGGACCGATGGTAGAAGAGAAGTACGGTTCTAAAAAGATGTTGGGAATGATAATTGTTACGGCCTTGATTGGCGGAGTATTGAACAATTTGCTGTTTCCTCAAACTGCATTGTGCGGAGCCAGCGGTATAGTATTTATGCTTATAGTTCTTTCTTCGGCAACATCGGTTGAAGAAGGACATATACCTTTAACATTGGTTTTAATTTTAATTATTTATTTGGGAACAGAAATATATAATGCGATATTTGTCACTGATTCTATTTCGCAATTTGCTCATATACTCGGAGGTATATGCGGAGCATTTTTTGGATTGGTTAATAATCAAGGTAAAAAACAAGTCTCTTAACTGTTTGGTAAAAGATGTCTCGTAAAGGCATCTTTTTAAGTGAGAAAATTAACAAACTTTTATGGTTTTTATTGAGGAAATCGCTAAATAGTCTTATAATAAAGTAGCGTTAGAGTGAAAACAGGAGGCAAGAAAATGGCAAAGAAATTCCAATCCATGGATGGTAATACCGCTGCTGCTCATAGTGCGTATGCTTTTACTGAAGTAGCCGCTATTTACCCTATTACACCTTCAAGCACCATGGCTGAAGTCGTTGACCAATGGGCAACTCAGGGAAGAACAAACATGTTCGGATCAGTTGTTAAGGTTGCAGAAATGCAGTCAGAAGCAGGTGCTGCCGGTGCGGTACATGGAACATTACAAGGTGGTGCTTTGGCAACTACATTTACAGCATCACAAGGTTTATTATTGATGATCCCGAATATGTACAAATGGGCCGGTGAATTACTTCCGGCTGTTGTGCATGTTGCTGCAAGAAGTTTAGCAACCAGATCATTATCAATCTTCGGTGATCATCAGGATATTTATTCATGCAGACAAACAGGCGTTTGTATGTTAGCATCAAATTCAGTTCAGGAAGCAATGGACTTAGCCGGTGTTGCACATTTATCAGCAATTAAGGCAAGTGTACCTTTCCTTCATTTCTTCGATGGTTTTAGAACTTCTCATGAAATTCAAAAAATCGAAGTTATGGATTATGATTTCTTAAAGAGTTTAACTGATATGGATGCTGTAGAAGCATTCCGTAAGAAAGCATTAAATCCTCATGGAAATCCGGTTACAAGAGGAACTGCTGAAAATGATGATATCACTTTCCAAGGAAGAGAAGCTCAAAATTTACATTATGCAGCTGTTGCTGATATCGTAAATGATTATATGCAGAAAATTTCTGAACATACCGGTCGTGAATACAAACCATTTGTTTATTATGGCGATCCAAATGCTGAAAGAGTTATCGTTGCAATGGGTTCAGTATGTGAAACAATTGAAGAAGTTATCGATGACTTAAATAAAAAAGGCGAAAAAGTCGGCGTAATTAAAGTTCATTTATATCGTCCGTTCAGTGCTAAATATTTCTTTAATGTTTTGCCTAAGAGCGTTAAAAAGATTGCTGTTTTGGACAGAACAAAAGAAATGGGTACAAGAGAACCATTGTATCTTGATGTATTGAGTTTATTGAAAGACAGCGATATTCAATTAATCGGTGGCAGATATGGTATTTCAAGTAAGAATACAGCTCCTAATCAGATTAAAGCTGTTTATGATGAATTAGCAAAAGAACAACCTAAGGAAGAATTTACTTTAGGTATTAATGATGATGTAACACATTTATCTTTGGATGTAGATCCAAATTATACTGTTGCTGCTGATTATACTTCTTGCTTATTCTGGGGTTTGGGTTCTGATGGAACAGTTGGTGCCAACAAGAACAGCGTTAAGATTATCGGTGATAATACTGATAACTATGCTCAGGCATATTTCCAATACGACTCAAGAAAAGCCGGTGGTGTTACTAGAAGCCACTTAAGATTCGGTAAGAGTCCAATCCGTTCAACTTATTATGTTGACAATGCTGATTTCGTTTCTTGCTCATTAGATTCTTATGTATTGAAGTATGATATGTTATCATCATTGAAAGATGGCGGAACATTCCTATTAAATACAACTCTTGAACCAAATGAAATTGAAGATTACTTGCCTAACAGAATGAAAGTTCAATTGGCTAAGAAACATGCTAAATTCTATATTATCAATGCAACTAAGATCTGTAATGAAATCGGTATGGGTAGAAGAACCAATACAACATTACAATCAGCATTCTTTGCTTTAAATGAGCAAATTATGCCTTATGATCAAGCTCTTGATTTGATGAAGGCTGCTGCTAAGAAATCATATGGTAAAAAGGGTGATGATGTAGTTGAAATGAACTACAAGGCAATTGACGCCGGAAAAGCAGGTCTTGTTCAAGTAGAAGTTAAACCTGAATGGGCTGAATTAAATTCTCACTTCGAATTACCAAAAACAGGTGATGAATATATGGATGATTATGCTAACCAAATCGGTTACTTAAACGGCTATGATTTACCTGTAAGCACATTTACTAAGTATGGCGTTCTTGATGGAACAATGAGAAATAATGTTTCTTATAATGAACATCGTAATATTGCTTCATATGTACCTAAGTGGGATGCTTCTAAGTGTATTCAATGCGGATTCTGTTCATTTGTTTGTCCGCATGCTACTATCAGACAGTTTGCTTTAACTGAAGAAGAAGTTAAGAATGCACCGATGGCATTTGATACAATTGAGGCTAATGGTAAAGCAAAAGGCTTGAAGTTCAGAATTCAAGTTTCACCTGATAACTGTGTAGGTTGCGGATTATGTGCTAAGGAATGTCCTAAACAGGCATTAACAATGGTTGATGTTCACGAAATGATGCCGGAAGCACCTCTTGCTGATTACTTATATCAAAAGACTGCTTATAAAGCTGAACTTGTTGATGATACAATCAAAGGTACACAGTACTTAAAACCATATTTCGAAGTTCCTGGTTCTTGTCCTGGATGTGGTGAAGCTCCTTACTATCGTTTAGTATCTCAATTATTTGGTCCGGATATGTTGGTAGCTAATGCTACAGGATGTTCTTCAATTTATTGTGGTTCTACACCATCTACTCCGTTTGTTAAAGATGCTGATGGTAATGGTGTTGCTTGGGCTAACTCATTATTCGAAGACAATGCTGAATTCGGTTATGGTATGGCTTTAGCAAGAAATTACAAGAAATCAACAATGTTAAAGGTAATGGAAAACGAGTTAGAAAATGTTGAACCGGAATTAAAGACATTGTTTGAAGCATATTTAGCTAATAACGGCAATCGTGCAGAAGAAAAACGTTTGGCACCGCAAATTGTTGAACTTGTAAAAGCCAGCAAGAATGAAAACGTTAAAGTATTATTAAAGGATGCTAGAGATTTAGTCAGCGCTTCAGTATGGATTATCGGTGGTGACGGATGGTCTTATGATATTGGTTACGGCGGATTAGATCATGTAATGGCTAATAATCTAAATGTTAATGTATTGGTATTGGATACAGAAGTATACTCAAATACAGGCGGACAATCTTCTAAATCAAGTCAAGCTGCTTCAATTGCTCAATTTGCTGCCGGCGGTAAAGCAGTTGCTAAGAAAGACTTGGGTCAAATTGTTATGAGTTATGGTCATGTTTATGTAGCAAGTATTTGTATGGGTGCTAACAGAATGCAGGCTTTGAAGGCTTTGAAAGAAGCTGAAAGCTATAATGGACCATCATTGGTTATCGCTTATTGTCCATGCGAATTGCACGGTATTAAGGGTGGATTAAGCAAACAACAAATCGTTCAAAAACAAGCAGTTGAATGCGGATATGTACCATTGTACAGATATGATCCAAGAAATGAAAAACCGCTAACAATCGATTATAAGACTCCAAACTTTGACAAATTCCAAGACTTCTTGATGGATGAAGCAAGATATAATAACCTTATTAAAGTTAATCCTGATAAAGCACAGGCTTTATATGATAAAGCAAGAACTGATGCTATGAGACGTTTCAAGAATTTACAAAGTAAATTGGATGATTAATTAAACATTAAAGAGTTGTCAATGACAACTCTTTTTGTATGCGATAATGTTTAAAAAAACAACACAGTTCAATTGCGTTGTTTCTCAGCAGTAAAATATTATTGATTTAGAGTGAATAAGCATATTTCCGGATAAGAGAAAATGCGATAGTCTTTGCCGGTTAAGCCGACACCTCTGGTAATATATAAATTATTCTGCAATCCAAACTTATAATCTGCGGAAGAAAATAAATTAATCTGTTTACTATGAGTATGTCCGCAGAGGATTAAATCTGCGTTAGAAGAAATACTTTTATAATGATTGTGGTTATGAATTAAGGTGATATTGAAAGATGTAACAGGGTTTATTAAAGGTTCAGCATTGTAATTAAGACCATTGAGAACGATTGATTGTTTATCCTTGTAGATGATCAATTCCTTTTCAATTAACTCAAAACCGGAATCCTCTAAAATCATTCTGACCAATATATTGCGTGATTCAGTTGATTGATCATAGTCACCGAAAATCGCAAAGTTGCCGTAGGGACTTTTTAATGAAGAAAAGAATTTTTTCAGGATATCCACATCATCGGAAATAGGCGAGTAATCCTTATCGATTAAATCGCCTCCGAAAAGGATCATATCGTAATCTAAAGTTTCGATAGATTTTTGTAACTCACTTAAATTGTCGGAATTAAAATATCTGCCATATTCTAAATCGGAAAAGTATAATATTTTAAAATTGTTAAAATTTTGAGGTATTTTTTCGCTTTTGATTTCTATAAAAGAAGTTTTAAATGTTTTTGGAGCGATATTTTTACCATTATAATAAATATACATTGCTGTACTTAGAAGCAAAATCTCTATGCTTAAAATGATAATAGTTACTTTCTTTTTCATAATAAATCCTTATTGATAAATAAAAGAGATTGTAATATCTCTTTTACATTTTTTTGAAATTAGCGTCTATATAATTCAAAATAACCGGAATAACAATCGGTGTCCGATTTGTTTTAGAATACAAGAACGGTTCTAAAGTATCTTTGATGGTATTTTTTAATTCTCCGAAAGTGGTTTTTTGCATCATCTTTTTTCTCAGAGCGTCGAGA
>JAUNFB010000020.1 GCA_030525245.1 Erysipelotrichia bacterium | reverse complement strand
CACAGATAGTACCTAAAAATAAAAGAGATATTTCTGGAATAGAAGAAAAAGTAATTTTGGAAAGACAAATGTAACTCGTTCTATGCGAATTTAGAGTAAAAAGCTGAATTAGCGGTGAATTGAACAATTTAATAAGTTATAATGAATATATGGTATATTTAGTTGAGTTTTACGATCGTGATTATTTGGATAACTTGATTTCTTTATTGCACAGAAAATATGATGCTATTTACTTCTTGCTGTGTAATGATGAAAAATCGAGAAAAAAAGAAATGTTGGAAGATTTTATTGACAAATATTTTCATATTCCTTGTCATTTTATAAAGATTGACGGACAAAATTTATCAAAAATCGTTGTCGAGTTGGAAGGCTTTTTGAATGACAGTGATGAATTTGATTTTGATGTTACCGGTGGTTGTGAACTGTTGGCTGTTGGTTTGGGAATGTTGATGAATAAAAACAGATATCATTTAAATATTCATAAATATTCGGTAATTAATGATAAGTTGTTTTTTAATGCGGGAAACAATACAACTTCTTATGATTGTGAGGATAAAAGAGCTTTGATAGAGGAAGTGGTTGCTTTAAACGGGGGAAAACTTATCAGTGAAGATAATTATTCTTATGGAGATCATCGATTTCGCACGGAAGTATTGCGCTTGTGGCAATGTCTGAAAAAGTTGTCCAATGAATGGAACAGGTTTTGCTCTTTGTCTTGTGAAAAGATAGATGAGAATACTTATGTGCGCAAATTGGAGAAGAAAAACGATTATATTTACAGTATGCGAATTATGCGTTCCTTGAATAAATTTAAAATTATTAAGCAGTATGAGTTTTATAAATCGAAAGAAAAACAATATTTACGTTATTCATTTACCGATAAAAAGCAGACAACAGAATTATATTTTAAGGCCGGATCAATATTGGAAACTTATGGAGCATTGGCAATTTATGAAAGTGGTTGTTTCCAAGATGTGCATAATTCCGTGCAGATTGATTTGAATGGCATTATTACCGGTTTACCTGCCGATCCGCGCAATGAAATAGATATAATGATGTTATTTAGACATACTCCTGTTTTTGTAAGTTGCAAGAACACACAGATTACGAAAGAATATTTGTATGAGATAAAAGTAATGTCTAAGCAATATGGCGGAAAATATGGTGTGGCTGTGGTATTATCAACTCGTAAAACTATTGAACCGGCTGTTCAGAGAGCAAAAGAAATGAGTATAATTTTGATTGACAATTTAGCTGATTGCTCTTTGAATGAATTGAAAGAGAAATTGTGTCAATATTTTCCTCAAGAGGTTTTATGAAGGAAATTAAAAAGATATTACCTTTAATCAGCATTCTTGCGTCTACAGTTGCCTATTTTATCGATAAAAGAGTATGTTACGGAATTATTTTGGGCAGTCTTTGTAATTGGCTTTACTTATTTGTTTTATCTAAAGGGATGAACGCTATGTTTGATTGTCGCCGGAATTTGTATTCTTCAGTTGTCGGTATAATACTTCGTTATGCTTTGATGTTTGCGCCGCTTTTGTACAGTGTGTTACAACCGCAGAAAGTTCATTTTATCGGAGTGCTTATTGGTTTTCTCCTGTTTAAAATCGTTTTATTGATCAGTGTTGTATGAGTTGTCAATTTAAAGAAAATGGACTAAAATTAGAGACGTTAATTTTAACGGAAAGGAGGATTTGCTTATGAAATTGCAGACAACGGTGGTAAGCATTGTTTTTGTTACCGCATTTATATCGTTGTTACTGATTTTAATTAATCGAAAATTACGTAAATTCGATCCTTTGTCCGAGCCAAAAGGAATTGTGTTAGCAGCAATTATGGGAGTTCAAACCATAGATAAAATGGTTAAGGACAACACTAATGATAAAGTGGCTAAATTTTTGACCCCATATATGTTGATGACAATAACCTATATTTTCTTGTCGAATATTTCCGGATTATTCTCCCTGGAAAGTCCGACATCGAATTATAGTGTTACCTTAACTTTGGCTTTTTTGACCTGTGTGTTGATCGAAGTATTTTCAATTAAAGAAAACGGATTACGATCCTACATTCATGGTTTATTTGAACCGTTTTTCCCGTTTGTTGTTATGAATCTCATCAGTCGAGTATCGACTTTATTGTCTTTATCAATGCGTTTATTCGGTAATATCATTGCGGGAAGTATTTTGATGAGTATCATTTATCAGTTGTTCGGATTTATCTCCGCACAAATACCGATTGTCGGTCAATTTAATATCGTTGCAGTGCTTATTGCTCCGGCTCTACATTTTTATTTTGATTTATTTGCCGGTGCAATGCAAGCATATGTATTTACAGTTTTAACAATTTCATTTATTGGTAAAGAATTACCGCAAAAAGAAAATTAGGAGGAAAGATTAAATGGAAAAAGCAATTATCGGATTAGCGGCAGCAATTTGTGTCGCTGCAGGATGTATTACAGGAAAATATGAAGGAAAGGTTGCGATTGCTGCTGTAGAATCAATCGGTAAAAATCCTGATGCCGCTCCTCAAATAAGAAGTATGGCTATTCTCGGCGCCGCTATTTCAGAAACTTGTGCAATTTATTGCTTACTTATTGCTTTATTGTTATTGTTCGCATATAAAATTTAATTAGGCAGATATCTATGAGTATTGAAATAATGGATTTAATGGAACAGCTGTGGCCTAATCCATTAACTGTTTTGGCTCAATTAGCTGCCACTGCTGTTTTGTTTATTTTGATGTATAAATTATTGTGGAAACCTGTGCAGGAAATATTGAATACTCGCAGCAAATTTGAACAACAAAAACTTGATGATGCAGCAAAACTGAGAGATGAAAACGAGCAGTTGAATAAAGAGGCTCATCAGTATATTGATGAAGCTAAACAACAGGCTCAGCAAACTATTTTGAATGCTCAGCAAGAGGGAAGCAAGATAAAAAACAGTTTAATTGAACAAGGAAAACAACAATCACAGCAGATTGTTGAAGAAGCTGTTGCCAATATGAATTTACAAAAAGAAAAAATGTTGGAAGATATGCACCGACAAATGGTTGATGTGGCTTTAAGCGCAACGGAAAAGATGTTGCAGAAGAAAGTTGACAGTCAAACCGATATTGATTGCATCGATGACTTTATTAAGGAAGTAGAAAAAAATGAGTATTGATACAAGAAAAAGTGCTGTTGAATTATATCAAAGTGCACAAAAGCAAAATAAATTAAATACTTATTTTGATGTCTTGGACAAATTAAATGAGCGTTTAAATTTTGACAAACAATTATACGATTTTGTCGATAACCGGGAGTATAGCCCGGCAGATAAAATTGCTGAGATTCAACGAGCATTCAATAACACTTTGAATGAAGATGCTTTGAACACTTTTTTGTTATTATGCGGTGCAATCGATCGCAGTCATATTGAAGAAACACTATTACATGATTTTTTGACTTATTATTATCACGTTCGCAATTGCAGTTTCGGCACGGTTTATTCTGCCAGAAGATTGCCGAGTGATCAAATTAATAAGATTGAAAAAGCGATAGCCACTCAATTGGAAAGAGCAGTTGTTTTAGAAAACAAAATTGATGAATCGCTGATTGCCGGGGTAAAAGTAGTGATTAACAATGTTGTTTGGGATGGATCTTATAAAGCGAAACTAAAAATATTGCGTTCGGATTTATTGGATGAAGACAGCAATTATGAAGAGGTAGCCAATCAAGTTGTTACCACTGTTAAACAACAGGTCGAGCAGTTTGAACAGCAACGTCTCAGCATTCAAACAAGTGCAACAACCGGTTATGTGGCAATGGTTGCTGATGGTATTGTTACAATTAAAGGTGTACAGAATGCTTTGGCCGGTGAATTACTACAGATCGGTACAGCCAGTGCAATGGTCATGAATCTGATGGAAGACAGCATCGGTGCAGTTTTACTTGATGATGCTCAAGATGTTGTTGAAGGAAGTCCGGTTGTTTCTACCGGAAAGGTAGTGGAAGTTCCGGTTGGTGACGGATTATTGGGGCGAGTTGTAGATGCTATGGGTCGACCTATTGATGGTAAAGGAGAGATCATTGCTTCAGCAATGATGCCGATCGAAAAAGAGGCACCGGGAGTTATTGATCGTCAATCTGTCAATGAACCATTGGAAACGGGTTTAAAAGTAATCGATTCAATGATTCCAATCGGAAAGGGTCAGCGTGAGTTGATTATCGGAGACCGACAAACGGGAAAAACGGCGATTGCGGTAGATACAATCATTAACCAAAAAGGAAAAAATGTTAAATGTATCTATGTGGCAATCGGTCAAAAGAATTCGACTGTAGCTCAAATAGTGGAAAAACTAAAACAACATGATGCTATGAAATATACTACCGTTGTTGTCAGCGGAGCCAGTGATTTGGCTGCATTGCAGTATATTGCACCATATGCCGGATGTACTGTTGGAGAATATTGGCTGAATAAGGGTGAAGATGTTTTAATTGTATATGATGATTTAAGCAAGCATGCTATTGCTTACAGAACACTTTCTCTATTATTAAGAAGGCCTCCGGGAAGAGAAGCATACCCGGGAGATGTTTTTTATCTGCATTCACGGTTGTTGGAAAGAAGTGCTAAACTTTCGGAAAAGAAGGGCGGCGGTTCTTTGACGGCTTTGCCGATTGTAGAAACATTAGCCGGAGACATTTCCGCTTATATACCGACTAATGTTATTTCCATTACTGACGGTCAAATTTTCTTACAGACGGAGTTGTTTTACAGCGGTGTCAGACCGGCTGTTGATTCCGGATTATCGGTAAGTCGTGTCGGCAGTGCCGCTCAATATAAAGCGATGAAGCAGGTATCTAAAGCTTTGAAGTTGGATTTGGCTCAGTATCAAGAAGTTTTGGATTTTGCTCAATTCGGTTCTGATTTGGACAATTCCACTAAGGATATAATTAATCACGGGCAACATTTAACAGAGTTGTTGAAACAAGCTCAATATTCACCGCTATCAATGGAAGAGCAGGTTATAATGTTGTTTGCCAATCAAAAGGGTTATTTGGATAAAGTACCTCTGAGTAAAATTGCTCAATATGAAAAGAGTTTATTATCGCATTTCCATTGCGAACATGCTGATATTTTACAACAGCTTGTTAGTGAAAAAGCAATCAGTGCAGCTATGGAAAAGGAAATTGACAAAATCGAAAAGCAATTTACTGAGGACTTTGTTTTAACGGAGTAATCAAATGGCAGGACAGATCAGTAGTATTAAAAGACAACTTCGTTCGGTTATTTCTACTAAGAAATTGACCAATGCTATGGAACTTGTGGCTACCGCTAAGCTGCAGAAGTTGAAAAAGAGAATGGAACAAAATAATCATTATGCCGATTATTATCGTCAAATGTTATTTACGGTATGTTCATCGGATGTTTTTAAAGAAGATGAAAGTATCTACTTCCACCAAAGCGAAAAAAATGCTTTGCATATTATTTCGACTTCCGATAGCGGTTTATGCGGGAGTTATAACTTAGAATTGTTGAAGTATGCCGAAAAGACGTTAAATAAAAATGATCCTATTTTGTCTGTTGGCAGTTATGGTACGAAGTGGTTAAAGACTAACGGCTATAATGTTGTTAATGAATTTGAACATTTTGATGATTTGCTTCCGAGTGAGGTAAATCGTTTGATTGCTGATGTGTTGAAGATGTATAAAAATGAACAAATAGGAAGAGTTGATATTATTTATACACAGTATATCAATACATTGAATTATAAACCGACAGTATTGAATTTATTACCTTTAAATGGCGAAATGTTTAAAGAGAAGAGAGCTATTTTGTTGGAACCTGATTGCGCAAGTGTTCTTGAACAATTGATTCCAATGTATATCAGTTCGCAAGTGTACGCTGCATTTTTGCAGGCAAAAACCAGTGAGCAGGCTTCACGGCGTGCAGCAATGGATAATGCTAATAGAAATGCTGATGAATTGATTGATGAATTGCGTTTAAGCTTTAATCAGGCAAGACAAGCAGCAATCACTCAGGAAATGAATGAAATAACTGCCGGAACAATCCGAGAAAAGAAAGGAGCTTACGATGATTGAAAATATAGGTGAAGTGGTACAGGTTATAGGACCGGTTATCGACATCCGTTTTAATAACGCCTTGCCTAAATTGTATAACGAAATAAATATCGAATTGGCCGATAAAACAACGGTAACCTGTGAAGTTGAACAACATATCGGTGATGATAAAGTCAGATGTATTGCTCTCAGCCAAACTAACGGATTGATGCGCGGCTTGAAAGCAATTGATTGCCAAAGAGCCATAACTGTTCCTGTTGGTAAAGAGATATTAGGCCGAATGTTTAATTTATTGGGTGAACCTATTGATGGTTTAAGTAAGATTAATCCTAATATACCTCGGGAAGTTATTCATAAAAAAGCACCGGGATTTGCTCAACAGGGCACATCGGTAGAAATATTGGAAACGGGAATTAAAGTAATTGACTTGTTATGCCCATATATTAAGGGTGGTAAGATCGGTTTGTTCGGTGGAGCCGGTGTCGGTAAAACTGTTTTAATGCAGGAAATGATCCATTCAATTGCTACGGAGCACAATGGTTTGTCAGTAATTGCCGGTGTCGGTGAAAGAACACGTGAAGGTAATGATCTTTATTATGAAATGAAAGAATCCGGTGTTCTGCAAAAAACCGTTTTGGTATATGGTCAGATGAATGAATCTCCTGGTGCCAGAATGAGAGTTGCCTTGAGTGCATTGACTATGGCGGAGCATTTCCGTGATGTTGATAAGCAGGATGTACTATTGTTTATTGATAATATTTATCGTTTTTCACAAGCCGGTTCGGAAGTATCGGCCTTGTTGGGAAGAATGCCTTCGGCTGTTGGTTATCAACCGACGTTAGCTACAGAAATGGGTGAGTTGCAGGAAAGAATCACTTCAACCAAGGACGGATCAATCACTTCTATTCAGGCGATTTATGTTCCGGCAGATGACTTGACAGATCCTGCTCCGGCAACAACCTTTGCTCACTTGGATGCCAAAACGGTATTGGACAGAAAAATTTCATCATTGGGATTATATCCGGCCGTTGACCCATTGGAGTCTTCTTCTCGGGCTTTGGATCCGAATATTGTCGGTGAAAGACATTATCGTGTGGCTCAGGAAGTATTGAAAATTTTACAAAAATATAAAGATTTACAGGATATTATTGCGATATTGGGTATGGATGAATTGTCTGATGAAGATAAGGTGATTGTCAACAGGGCAAGAAGAATTCGTAATTTCTTGTCTCAACCGTTTGCGGTTGCCGAGAAATTCAGCGGTTATCCGGGTAGATTTGTTAAGATTGAAGATAGCTTGCGCTCATTTGAGGCTATATTGGCCGGCAAATATGATTCATATCCGGAAGCAGCATTTACTTTTACGGGAACGATAGAAGATGTTGAGGAAAAAGCGAAAGGAATGATGTAATGACTTTTGAAGTTAATTTCGTTACCTATCGCGGACTTTATCGCACTGTAAAAACCGAAAAGCTCAATGTCCCGACCAAAGATGGCAGAAGGTGCATTTTGTCTAATCATATGCCGATTGTTTTGCCTTTGACAGTAGGGGTAGTCAATATATCGGTTGACAAAAATGAGGAGTATTACGCAATTACCGATGGTATGTTGATGTTTGAAAATAATCAGGCAACAGTATTGGCAGACTCGATTATTGATGTCAAGGATATTGAAACGGATAGAATACGGCATAAGTTGGAAGAAGCACAACTTAAATTAGAGCGTGCCGATAATGAAAATGATATTATGATGGCTAAAATGTCCATTACTAAAGCATTGAATAAATTAAAGGCGAAGAATAAATACGGAAGGTTGTAGAAATACGACCTTTTTTGCAAAAATAATTTGAATACTGTATAATAAATTTGTAAGAGATTTTATTTATATTCGACAATAAAAAAGGAGTGATTTATATTATAAGAGTATAAATAAAAAATGTGCCAAAAATGGAAACGCTTACTAAGGCTTATGGCAATTAATTAAAAAGGAGGAGAAAAATATGCGTAAGTTTTTAATGATCTGTTTATGTTTTGGATTGATGTTTTTAAACGCTAATGTGTATGCATCAAATTATGATGCGGATGAAGAATATTCTGAAGAAATTATTACATATCAAATTTCAGAATATGATGAAATAATAAAATACCGTAATGCTTCGGTATCAGAACAAAATAATCTTCAAATAATGTGTGGTGATTATGAAATGTATACCTCAAATTATATTGAAGATAAATTAATGGATTTGAAAACTAAAACAAATGATGAATTGTACTTTTATGGGTATAATGATGATCAAATTGCTTTGTTAAGGAATTATAACGGCGATCGATTGGAAAATTGTCCGGAAATGCGAGCAGTAATGAGCACATTGACAATAAGCTTTAGTGGAATTTACCATTATACGAATTTATATAAGGTTAAAGCAAATTGGTATTGGTCAGTCATGCCAATGAGTTTTACTACAAGTAAGAATGGTACTGCTGTATTTGCTTGGGCTGCTGCCGGAAGTGGTGGAACTCAAATATATTCTCAATATAACAGTGCTTCTTCATATTGTACAGTATGGTATTATGCAAATAGCGATATTGTTAAAACGTATAACAGTCCTATGACAGTTGTTAACGCTTATGCAGGCGTTATGTCGACACATGAAGTAAGATTATCGCTTGGTTGGGCAAAAAGCGGTGAAATGGTTCTTCAAGTAAATAGTATTGATAGTGGTACAATTACTCAAATGAGTTATTCATTTGGTTATGCATATCATGCTTATACTTTAACTCCAAGTGTATCAATATCAAATACACCGTCTTTAGGTATTTCATTTTCTTCAGGAATGAATGTTGCAGGTATAAGAAGTTGTACATATGATCAAAATGGTAATTTAACATCTTATTAGAAATATCGGAGAAATAAAATGAATAATTATCAGTACAAACGCTCTAAGTTGGCGATTCTTCTAAAAGTAATCAGTATCGCCGTTGTAATCGGATATGTTGTTTATATGTGGTTATTTCTAATGTTTGGTGACAGTATAAATATAATAATTATGGTTGCGGTACTTACTTATGCTTTGATTACTTATGCTTTAGGTTCAATATTACAATATGTTTATGAAATAAAACAATTGCAGGAATATAATTCTTTTAATCAGGATAAGACAAAGTAATATGGTTGAATTTGTGTATATGTGTCATGACTTTCACTGTGAAAAATGGTATTAAGGCTGTATCTAATCTCAAAACAAAATGTCTTAAAACTTATCGAGAAAATTTAATTCACAATTAAGTTCAACGGCTGATATACAAAAGAAGATTGGCTTTTGAATCCGTCTATACATGCGATAGAAAATAGTTGTCGAACAGTAATTGTTTGAGAGAATATGTTATAATTTTTCCTCTATCTTAAATATTTTTTTGTTGTGGTCGGTTAAAAATTAACATAAAATAGATGTGCGGAAGGAATATTATGGCAGAAAAAAGTAATCGATTAATTCACATAGTTGGTTTGGTTTTAGCTTTAGGTTTGAGTTTTTGTTTTTTGTTTGCGCTCAGAGATGCCGATAAAAGTATTACGATGCCTTTAATTAAACCGCAACAGGAAGCAGATGAAAATTTACTTCAGGCTCAAAAAATCGATGAATTGATAGGTACAATTATTTTTCCGATAACTCTTGATCAAAAAGAAAATGTTTTATTGATCAGAGAACAATATGATAATGCCGATGATGTCGTCAAACAGAAGGTGACCACCCTGAAGCAATTAGAAGAAGCGGAAAAACAAATAAGTTTGTTAGAGGATAAAGAGCAGGCAAAAAAAGTAATCGATATGATTAACGGATTGACCGATGATTATGAGTATCTGTCTTTGCGGGCGGCAAGAGAGGCATATGAAAATTTGAATGAACAACAAAAAAGTTATGTAACCAATTTGTTTATTTTGGAAAATGCCGAAAAAGAAATTCAAACGATTGTGACCAAAGATAACTTAAAAATCGGCGATACGGTAGTGTTCAACGGGGGCAATGTTTATTACAGCAGTTATAATACCTATGTAGCTAACCGTGTCGGCTACAGTCTTTGTAGGGTAACTAATATTGCGGCGAATAATCTTCATCCTTACCATTTGGTGTCGATTGACGGTGGAGGAGTGTACGGCTGGGTAGATATTGTTGATATGAGTAGGGAGTAAAGAATATGGATTACATTTATTTGCGCAATCAAAAAAGAGCCCGTTCATTGGCTTTGGTTCTTTCGATGCTTTCTTTATTGTTGACAGTTATTAATGTCGTTTTATTGCTCACCGGATCAAAATGGAGCTTATTTATCCGTTGTTCATTGACTTTTAATATCCTTTCACTGATCGCGTTGTTGCTTTTTTGTATGCATTATATGTGGGCTAATGCTTTAAGCAGGTCTTTAAATATTATTATGCATTTACAACAATTGCATTTGATTTTTACGGTATTTGCGATGTTTGTCGGTGAGTTTAACAGCTTTTCTTATACATTAATACATGGAATTTTGGAAGCAATAATCTTCTCTTTGATATATGCTTTGATTAGCAAAAAGCAAAATATTATCGTAATATTTTTTATTTCTTTGGTAACGATGTTTGTTTCGCTTTTACAATTATATCGAGTTATATCTATAATTGAAATTATTGGAGGAATATTATTAATTATATGTTCTTTAACGGATATGCAGGACTTGAACTTTATTTATAAATTATTGTTCGGTTTGACCGTAACGGTTATTTCTTTATTATCTTTAATTAATTCCTTTGATTTTTATCATGTTATTTTGCATTATATTATTGATAATATTACATTGGCATTGACTGCAATTGTTTGTAAGAATGTAACGGAGGTAAAACAATGAAAAAAATATTTCTTATAATTGGGATAATATTGGCAGTTGCTTTGATTTTGGGACTTATATTTTATAACCGTCCGGCCTTATTGCCGTTGACCGAAAAAGATTATGCGAGCGGCAAAACGGGTATTTCTAATCCGATAACTCAATATCAATCTTTAGAGGAGATAAATGTGACTATAGGAAGTGTAATGAAAAATTATCCGCAAGCTGAAGCAGAGAACTATACAGTAATTTCTCAAACAATCGGGCAATATCAATTTGACGGAAAATACACTTTGCGAGCAGCAAAAACGGTTGAAGATATTTCCGGTGTATACATTGACGGGCAGACAGTTTCCGCTTTGTCTCAAGAAGATGTTATTTATTCGGTAAATGATAATACTTATTATGTCTATTGGTTTAAAGGCGATATGCAGTACAGTTTATATGGCATAAATTGTAATTTATCGGAATTTACGGAAGTTTATAATTTTTTTAAGTCATCTTGTTAAACAAGATGCTTTTTTTGTTTTGTTGAAACGTTTTCAGAAAAAAAGATGTTGACTGTAAAAGAGCATAAGTATATTATATTTATTGGTTAGCGAATGCTAACTTTAATGAAAGGCAAGAGTTAGGTTGAACTAACTGAAGGTAATGATATGGTTCCGTTAATTTATAGTAATGTTGGAGAAGAAAATGTTATTAAAAAAGTATCCGGATCTCAGGAGTTGAGAAAACATCTTGAAGATATGGGATTTGTTCCGGGAACAGTTGTCAGTTTAATATCAATGTTTGACGGAAATGTTATTGTCAGCGTTAAAAATGTTCGGATTGCTATTTCTAAGGAAATGGCACAGAAGATATATATTTAGGAGAGGTATTTATGAAAACATTAAAAGATGTTAAGATCGGTCAATCCTGTACAGTTGCCAAATTGCATGGCGAAGGTGCTGTAAAGCGCAGAATTATGGATATGGGCGTAACCAAGGGTGTTGAAATTCTTGTCAGAAAAGTCGCTCCTTTGGGAGATCCTATTGAAGTGACGATTCGCGGATATGAATTGTCTATTCGTAAGGAAGATGCTGAAAAGATTGAAGTTTTATAAGGGGGAGGAATTACATAAATGAGTACTATTATAGCATTGGCAGGTAACCCTAACTGCGGTAAGACAACCCTGTTTAACAATTTGACAGGTTCAAATCAATATGTCGGAAACTGGCCGGGCGTTACTGTTGAGAAAAAAGAAGGAAAATTAAAGAAGCATGATGATGTTACGATAACCGACTTACCGGGTATCTATTCTTTATCTCCGTATACATTGGAAGAAGTAGTTGCCAGAAACTATCTTTTAGATAACAAAGTAGATGTTATTTTAAATATTGTTGATGGTACAAACCTGGAGAGAAACTTATATTTGACAACTCAATTGTTGGAAATCGGTATTCCGACAGTGGTAGCTATCAATATGATGGATATCACTACTAAGACCGGTGATAAGATTGATATTGATGAATTATCAAGAAGATTGGGTTGTAAAGTAATTAATATTTCCGCATTAAAGGGAACTAATGTACAAGAAGCTGCCGAAATGGCCATTAAGGAAGCAAAAAAGGGCAAACATGTTCCCAGCCATGAGTTTAGCGGTGTCGTAGAACATGCTTTAGCACATATTGAGGAAGCTTGTTTACATGATATGCCGGCGGAAAAACAAAGATGGTATGCGATTAAAATCTTTGAAAGAGATGAAAAAGTTGTTGAAAAATTACACATTGATGCCACAACTTTAGCTCATATCGAAGAAGATATTAAATCTGCCGAAAAAGAACTTGATGATGATTCGGAAAGCATCATTACCAATGAAAGATATATTTTAATTGGAGAGATGTTGAAAGGTTGTTATAAAAAAGCCGGGAAAGGCAAATTAACAGCATCCGACAAGATTGATAAGGTTGTTACTAACCGTTGGTTGGCATTGCCTATTTTCTTCTTGATAATGTTCTTGGTATATTTCTTAGCTGTTGATAAAATAGGCGGAACGGCTACCGATTGGACTAATGATGTATTGATCGGTGAATGGATTCAGCCGACAGTTGAAGGTTGGCTGGTAAATGCCGGTGCTGCTGACTGGGTAGTATCATTAGTAGTTAATGGTATTATCGGTGGTTTGGGGGCTCCTATCGGCTTTGCTCCACAAATGGCTGTTGTCTTCTTCTTCTTATCAATGCTTGAAGATTGCGGATATATGGCTCGTGTTGCCTTCATTATGGATAGAATTTTCCGTAAGTTCGGTTTATCAGGTAAGAGTTTCATTCCGTTCATGATTGGTATGGGGTGCGGTGTTCCGGGCATTATGGCCAGCAGAACTATCGAAAACGAAAAAGACCGTCGTATGACAATGATGACAACAACATTTATGCCATGCGGTGCTAAATTACCTATTATATCTTTAGTCGCCGGTTATATTTCCGGTGAAGCATGGTTATCAGCTGTTGTATACTTTATTTCCATTTTAGTTATTGTTTGTTCTTGTATTATTTTGAAGAAGACAAAAGGCTTTGCCGGTGAACCTGCTCCGTTTGTCATGGAATTACCTCAATATCATTTCCCTTCTATGAAAGGTGTATTAATCCATGTTTGGGAGAGAGTAAGTGCCTTCTTAAAGAAAGCCGGAACCATCTTGTTTGTATGCTGTGCAGTAATGTGGTTCTTGGGCAGTTTCGGTATTCAAGACGGTCAATTCGGACTTGTTGATGAAGATTTGAGTTTCTTGGCTGTTATCGGTAATACAATTGCTTGGATCTTCAAACCATGCGGATTCGGTAACTGGCAAGCGGTTGCTGCTTCATTATCGGGATTTGTTGCCAAAGAAGGTGTTGTTACAACTATGGGTGTTATCACTGGTCTTGGCGAAATTGAAGAATATACTGTTGCTATGCATGCTACATTTGCTAAATTGTTCCCGACAAACATTGCAGCAATTTCATTCTTATTGTTCAACTTGTATGATTCACCGTGCTTGGCCGCATTATCAACTTTAGCAAAGGAAATCGGCGGTAAGAAGAAATTCTGGACAGCTGTATTATTCCAAAATGTATTAGCTTATGTTGTTTCTTTGATTACATATCAAGTCGGCGGATTGATTACCGGTGAAGTAGCATTCAACGTATTCACAGTAATCGCATTGGCATTATTGGCAGTTGTAATCTATTTATTGGTAAGAAAAGATCCTAACCAAAAAGAAGCTTAATTAAATTTTATTGACAAGGAGGTTTTAGATGATCGATTGGTTAAAAACAAATGCGATTAATATCGTTGTATTATCGGCAGTTTTCTTCTACGGATGGTTTTGTATAAAGTCAATCAGATCGGATAAGAAAAAAGGAAAACTGACTTGTGGCGGGAATTGTGCTTACTGCTCATTGGCAGTATGCCATAAACCAAAAAAAACTCATTAAACTATTAAAAACTTTACAAAATAAAAGGTGGTCACTACAGCCACCTTTTATCATGGTTAAAATTATGATATGTGCGGTTTAATTTGAAAAACACGAATTTAAAGTAAATTAACTTCTTCTCATAACAAGTTTCAGTCATTCAATTCGCAGTAAAAGTGAATAATTCTAGACAGCTATTCATTTTTTCGGTTTCTTTCTGAAATTGAGTAATGAGAAAAATTAAGGTGTTTATTTTTTTCTTTTTGTGATATATTAACATTGTCCATAGAAGTTTCCTTATAAAGTGTGGTAACTATATAATACGATTTCTATGGACATTTTTTATATAAAAAATGAGAAAAAGGTACGTGCGTTCTTGTTAATCGGGGCAAAGTGGTATGCACTTTATCCCGATTCCCTAATTCCAGTTTCATTTCACAATTGAAGGTTATCATAATTTATGCTTATAACATTTAAATGTTCAATAATTATCGGTTCATCATAATCACCCAATAAACCAAAGATGAAGTCTTGAATTGTCTGATAATTTTCAGATCAGTTAACTTATAGGTGATATTAATTTTTTAATTTGAATTAAAATTTAAGATTAGAGAATCGTATAAAGATGGTTATTGATGACATTTGTATGCTGAACTTTCTGTAAGGACATTAACCTTAAACAATAATGGTATCTTATGGTAAAATAGTTGGGAAGGTGATCAGATGTTAGAAGAAACTATTGCGGCTGTCAGTACCGGTAATTTGAGTGCGACTGCTATTTCCATTGTAAGAATGTCGGGAGAAAAGGCTATTGAAGTATTAGATAAGATATTTAAAACGAAGGATAGAGATTATAAAGGCTATCATATTTATTACGGTCATATTGTTGATCCGAGTAATAATGAAGTAATTGATGAGGTATTGGTCAATATATTTAGGGCTCCACGTTCTTTTACCGGGGAAGATATGGTGGAGATAAATTGTCACGGTGGTTTGTTTGTTACCGCAAAAGTGTTGACTTTATGTTTGTCTTATGGGGCAAGACAGGCTTTAAATGGTGAGTTTACTAAAAGAGCTTTTTTAAACGGTAGAATTGATTTGACTCAGGCTGAGGCAATCAATGATTTGATATTGGCGGATAACAAGGATAATGCCAGGTTGGCGGTTAATTCCTTGAACGGTTCTATCGGTAAGCTGCTTACACCCTTAATTGATGAACTTGAACAGTGTATCGCTCATATCGAAGTAAATATTGATTATCCTGAGTATGATGATAATGGCATCATCACTGCTAAAGAAGTGCAACAATCGGTGAGCAAATGGTTAAAAGATTGTGATGACATAATTAATATGGCGGAAAATTCTTTGATCATCAAAGAGGGGATTAAGACTGTTATTGTCGGGAAACCTAATGTCGGTAAAAGCAGTTTGTTAAATGCTTTGTTGCAAAGAGATAAGGCTATTGTTTCCGATGTTGCCGGTACTACCAGAGATTTAGTTGAGGGTGACATTCATTTGAGCAATGTAACGCTGCATTTGATTGATACAGCAGGAATTCACGAAAGCGATAATAAGATCGAACAGATCGGTATTAAAAAGAGCAGAGAAGCATTGAGTGAGGCTCAACTTGTTATTGTTTTAATCGACAGCACCAATTTTGATTTGGAAGATGAGAAATTGTTAGAAGAGACTAAGGGTTACAACAGATTGGTTGTTTATAATAAGAAAGATAAAGGAATAACTTTCTCGGGTGTTAATATTTCAGCCGCAACCGGAGATATTGCGGAACTAACCGCTGCTATTGATGAAATGTTTTCTCAAAGCAAGGTTGTTTTAACGCAACCGGCATTAACCAATCAGCGTCAAATAGCTTTAATGCGTCAAGCAAAAATTGCTGTGGAAAGTGTTGATACGGCTTTAAAAAGCAATATTCCTTTAGATTTGATTAATGAAGATTTACAAACAGCTTATCGTTGTTTGAAGGAAATATTGGGCAAATATACCCGGGAAGATCTGTTGGATGGGATATTTTCTCGTTTTTGTGTAGGTAAATAAAATGAGTTATTGGATTGATAGTCATTGTCATATGAATGACAAAATATTTTATGATGATTTTGATGGCTATATGCAAAGGGCACAAGAAAATAATGTTTTAGTCAGCAATCTGGTTTGCTTGAATAAACAGGATTTACAATTAAGCTATTTGCTAAAGGAAAAATATCCTCGTTTGGATATCAGTTTTGGTTATTTTCCCGAGGATTGTTTGAAAGTGAGTGCCGAAGATTTGAATTACTTGGAGAAGATTATATCCGAGGATAAACGAGTCAAATTCTTAGGAGAGATCGGTTTAGATTATCATTATGGAAAAGAAAATAAAGAAAAGCAGATTGAATTGTTTATTAGACAAATTGAAATTGCTAATAAATATAATAAAACGATAATGATTCACACCAGAGATGCCAGTGAGGATACATATAATATATTGGAAAAGTATGCTAAAACCAAAGTCTTGATGCATTGCTTCAGCGAATCGACAGAAATGTTACGTCGGTATTTAAAGTTGGGCTACTTTATATCTTTCAGTGGGGTAATAACTTTCAAAAATGCGCAGACACCAAAAGAAAATGTACTTCAATGTCCATTGGATCGGATCTTGACCGAGACGGATTGCCCATATTTGACTCCGGTTCCTTTTAGAGGGAAAACCAATGAGACATCTTTTGTCAGATATACGGGAGAGTATATGGCTCAATTAAAAGGGGTTAATGTTGAACAATTACAACAACAAATTATTGAGAATTATGCTTATTTGACAGATGTGGATTGAGGTGGATTTATATGCGTAAAATTAAAGAACTTATTGTTGTCGAAGGAAAACATGATAAGGATAAATTGGAGAAATTAATTGATGCTGACATCATTTGTACTAACGGTTTAGCTCTCAGTGAACAACAGTTGGAAGTTATTGTGCAGGCAAGTAAAGTCAGAGGAATTATTGTTATGACCGATCCGGATTATCCCGGTAAAAAAATCAGGGACATGATTAATGATAAAGTTGACAAAGCTAAGCAAGTATTTATCGCTAAGGAAAAAGCGATAGGGAAAAGAAATGTCGGCATAGAGTATGCGGCTGATGATGATTTGTTGGAGGCTTTGGAAAAGGCGGTGACATTTGATAAAAGCAACAAAGAAAGCATTGCTTGGTCACAATATTTGAGCTTAGGTTTAATAAATAACAAATCAAAAAGAGAATATGTTTGTTCACAGTTGCATTTAGGAAAATGCAATAATAAAAAATTATTTAAGTATCTTAATATGTTGAATTATGATTATGATAGAGTAAAGGAAAAGGCAGATGAATATGATCGGCAGTATTGCACAGACGACGGAAATATTAAAAAAGTATAATTTGAAAGCTAAAAAGAAATATGGTCAAAATTTTTTGATTTCAGCAGCTGTTATCGATAAAATCATTTCATTGATCGATGATCAAACGACAGTCATTGAAGTTGGTGTCGGTTTAGGAGCAATCACCGAGCAATTATGTTTAAAGGCTAAACAGGTCATTGCTTATGAGATTGATCGACAATTATATGATATTTTGCAAGATAATCTAAAATTTTCCAATTTGCGTTTATATAATGAAGATTTCTTGAAGGTAGATTTGAAAAATATAATTTCGGAAATTGATGGTAAAATAGCTTTTGTATCTAATTTGCCTTATTATATAACCACGCAGATTTTAACTAATGTATTTCTGAACTGTTCCAAAATAGATGTGGTTGTTACGATGATGCAGAAGGAAGTTGCCAATCGTTTTATGAAACAGAAGGCCGATAAAGAATATAATTCTTTACAGGTTTTAGCTCAATATTGTGCGGATGTACAAGTGCTATCGAAAGTTAATCGAAATAATTTTATTCCTGCTCCCAATGTTGACAGTGTTATTTTAACTTTTAAGATCAAACAAGGGTTGAACGATGAAACAATCCAATCATTCTATGATTTCTTAGGTAAATGTTTTTTGCATCGTAGAAAATGTGTTTTGACCAATTTGACTAATGAAGGAATAAAATTTAATTCGGAAAAGTTGCTTGATTTACAGGATAAAAGAGTTGAACAATTAAATTTAACGGATTACTTAAGAATTTATGAGGAAATACAAAAATGAAAGAAAAAGCATATGGAAAGATCAATTTAAGTTTGAATGTCATTAACAGAAGAATAGATGGCTATCATAATATTGACAGTATAATGTTACCGGTAGATTTATATGATGAGATAGAGTTGGAAATTGCCGATAGCGACAGCTATGAGTGCAATATTGATTTACCTTATGACCAACATAATATTATTTATAAATGTCTTGGTTTAATGCGTCGGGAATTTGACTTAAAAAATCATTATTCTATCAAAGTAACCAAAAATATTCCTCTCAGTGCCGGCTTGGCCGGAGGCAGCAGTGATGGAGCAGCTGTTTTAAGAATGATTAATGAGTTAGAGAAATTGGGCTTGTCTTACTCCCAATTGGCTTGTTTCGGCAAAAAGATTGGAGCAGATATTCCTTTTTGTATTTATCAACAGGCTGCCAGGGTTAGAGGCATAGGGGAGATCGTCGAACCTTTTCATTTGCCTATCGGATATGAATTATTGCTTATAAAACCTCAGTTGGGAGTTGATACAGCTTCAGCTTATCAAATGCTTGATTTAAATAAATGTCAACATCCAAATATTGAAGAAATAAAAAAGTCATTGTTAAGTAGGCAACCGTTGAAAAAAATATTGGGTAACTCCTTACAATATAGTGCTTTCTTACTAAATCCGGAGGTAGAAAATATTATTTGCGAAGTAAATAAGTTGGGATATGCCAATGTGTTGATGAGTGGTAGCGGATCGACGGTATTTGTTTTGGGTTATGATGGAGAAAACTTGGATGAATTGAAAAAGATAATGCAGAAAAAGTATGCATTTGTGTATAAAACAACCATCCTGACAATGTAAATGCTCTTTGTTTATGTTAAAATTATGGATGAATTAAAGCGAGAGAGGTGTAGTTATGCTTAATGCGATAGTTATGGCAGCCGGTAAGGGTACAAGAATGCATTCTCAATCAGCTAAGACAATGCATAAGGTGTTGGATAAGCCGATGATAGAACACATTTATGACACATTGAAAAAACTGGATACCGATAATATTGTCTTTGTTGTCGGTCATGGCAGCGAGCAGATAAAGAAATATTTTGCCGATAAGGTGATATATGCTCAACAGGTGCCGCAATTGGGAACCGCTCATGCGGTCAGTGTTGCTGATGAGTTGAAAAATAAAGAAGGCAAGACTTTGATAATTAACGGTGATTGTCCGCTAATCAGTTGTGATACTTATCGTCAAATATTGAAAATGGCTGATGAGTATCCGCTGGTTCTTTTGACAACAACTCCGGATGACCCGGCGAGTTACGGTCGAATCGTTCGTGACGGACAAGAAGTAATAAAAATTGTCGAGAGAAAAGATTGCGATGAACAGCAGGCGCAGATAAGAGAAATAAATGTCGGCATTTATTGTGTTGATAATAAATTGTTATGGCAGTATTTACCGGAAATAAAAAATGATAATCAGCAAAAAGAGTATTATATTACGGATTTAGTAGAGATATTCCGCCAACATAATCTTAAAGTCGGAGCATACCACTGCCTCGATTGGCAACAGATGCAGGGAATCAATTCTCGCTTAGAATTGATAAAGGCGACGAAGTGGCTGCAGAAAAAGATTAATGACTATTGGTTGAATAACGGTATAACGATTGTGGACAGTCAGTCAACATATATCGGTGAAGATGTTTCAATCGGTGAAGATACAATCATTTATCCTAATGTGCGAATTGAAGGTAAGTGCATTATCGGCCAGGGTAACGTTATTGAGGAAGGTACATATTTGAGTAATGTTAATATCGGCAATAACAATCATATCATTGCTTCGCGTATTACCGACAGTGCTGTTGGCAATAATGTTAATATCGGCCCCAATGCTCATTTGCGCAATGGTTGTAAAATAGGTGATAATTGCCGCATAGGTAATTATGTGGAAATGAAAAATACCGTTTTCGGCAATGGAAGTAAGTGTGCTCACCTTACTTATGTCGGAGATGCGACAGTCGGAGAAAAATGTAACTTTGGCTGTGGCGTTGTTACTGTAAATTATGACGGTAAAAATAAATTTCATACAGAAATAGGAAATCATGTTTTTGTTGGAAGCAATGTCAATATTATAGCTCCGGTAAAAATAGCGGATAATACCGTTTTGGCTGCCGGGTCGACTATTACGGATGATGTGGCTGCCGGGGATATGGCTATTGCCCGTAGTCGTCAGCAGAATAAAGTTGGCTACGGATTTAAATACTTAAATAAATAACAGCAGCAGGAGGATTTATGAACAACATTACAGTATTTTCGTTGACTTCGTCGAAAGAATTGACAAAGGAAATTTGTCGCATTTTGAATATCGAAGAAGGTAAAATTTCGATTAACCGTTTTGCGGACGGAGAAGTCTTGGTTGAACCGCAAGAGTCTGTCAGAGGCAAACACGTATTTATTATTCAATCGACTTGTGGACCGGTAAACGATCACATTATGGAACTGTTGATTTGTTTGGATGCCGTTAAAAGAGCCAGTTGCGATGAAGTTACCTGTGTAATTCCTTATTATGGATATGCTCGTCAGGATCGTAAAGCCAGAGCCAGACAACCGATCACTTCTCGTCTGGTTGCCGATTTATTACAGGCTGCCGGGGCAGACAGAGTTGTGGCGGTAGATTTACATGCTCCGCAAATTCAAGGTTATTTTAAGATACCTTCAGATAATTTGACTGCTGTTGACATGATTGGTCAGTATTTCCGCAAAAAAAAGATGCACGATGTTGTAGTTGTTTCTCCGGATCACGGGGGAGCGACCAGAGCCAGAACTTTGGCAAATTGCTTAGGCGATTGTAGTATTGCGATTGTGGATAAGCGCCGTAATCAGCCTAATGTTGCGGAAGCGATGAATTTAATCGGAGATGTTGACGGTAAAGATTGTATTATAGTTGATGACTTGGTAGATACCGGAGGATCGCTTTTAGGATGTATTAATATGCTTAAAGCTCACGGGGCTAAAGACATCTATTGTGCTGCAACGCACGGTGTATTCTCTCACGGTGCTTTGGAGAAGATAAAAAACAGCGATATAAAAGAATTTGTCATTACAAATACAATTGAGAGAAAGCCGGAAGAAATAGCTGATGTAGAAAATTTGAGGGTATTATCTGTCGGACTGTTATTGGCTAAAAGTATAGAAGCAGTAGCGACTAACAAACCTATCTCTAATGTTTATGGTTTATTCCATGATGAAGAAAATACTGTTGATTAAAAACTAAAGGGAAGATCTTGTCTTCCCTTTTATTTGCCGTTTAATACATTTTTTTCTGCTTCGCTTAATGGTTTATCCCTTAATTCTTTGTCGAAGCTGTCTTTATTTTTGCGAGAATAGCGTATTTGATAATCTTGTTGTTCAAAGTGGCTGGGATTATGGTCGCTGTTGTTTGTTCTTTGCCGATCTTCGTTAGCAAATTTGTCCATTTGATTTCTGGTGAAATCAAATATTTTATTGGCTTGACGGCTTGTCTTAATAAAGCCGATAATCATAAACATAACTATAGCTATGAAGATAAAAATAAATATTACAAAAAAAACGATTTGAAAATTATAAAAATTAATGTGCATGTGCATTTCCCTCCATGATTGAATTATAACATAAAATATTATTTTTGAGGTAAACGGACTGCTTTTATATGTATAAATGCAGAATTTATTTAGCAATTTCCATTAATGATCTGTGAGAATCGTAAACATATTTACGGCGATTGTTGTAATCGAAATTTTGGTATTCCTGAATGATCATTCTGGATATTAGTACTTGATTTAAAAAGATGATGAAAGTGGAAGTTGATAAATCATACTCTTTTTCCGAGTGAGAGCAATCGATGACAATATCGGATAGTTTCGCTATTCGGCTGTTCGGATTTCCGCAAATGGCAACGATTGTGATATCTTTTCTGTCAGCAATTGATATTGCTTGAATTATTTCATTTGTTTCTCCTAAACGGGAGAAGATCAGAAAAACACTGTTTTTAGGACTTTGATGGAAAATGGTAACCATAGAGTTGGCTGTGCAGTAAGCACAGGAGTTTATGCCGGCAACTCTTAAATCCAAGTTGCTGAATTGGGCTGATTGAGCTGAATATGTAACACCGATGCAACCGACAAAATAAGCGTCATTGATTTTCTTCGCTACTTCTTTTATTTGATTTGTACTGATGTGTTGCTGCAGATATTTAATTTCATCAATGTAGTTATCTAAAGTTTCATATTTGTGTTCGGTTTTTTCTTTGATAACGTCATTAAGATCATTTGATAAATCATATTGAAAGTTTTTAAAAGAGGTATAACCGCACTTTTTGATAAAACGGATTACTGTTGCTTCGCCGCAATTTAAATATTGAGCTAAATCGGATAACTTGGATGCATAGGCACTTGTAGGCTTTGTTAAAATAAAGTCGGCAATTTTTTTCTCTGATTTAGTAAAAGTATTATATGAATTGGTGATAAGATTACTTATTTTCATATTGCCCTCCTCGACCATTATATTATATAAAATAGTTTGAAAGTTTTAAACTGGCAAAAACTCCAAAAAATTGTAATATTTGTGAAAAAAACTCCAAAAATACTTGAACGTATTGAGAATATTGTTATAATATAATTGTAAGCAGTCATAAAGGGCTTACAAGAAAGGGCGACAAATATGATTAATTTGATAAGATGCGATGATCGTTTAATTCATGGCCAGTGTATGGTACGTTTGATTCCCGATTTTAAAATCAAACATATTATTGTTATTGATGATTTTACAGCTTCTAACCCGACGATGAAAATGGTAGTCGAAAAGATTGCCATGCCGGGTATTAAAAATGAAGTTCATACTGTGGAAACAGCAATTGAACCGATTAAACAAGCAATGAATGATAATGTGGGAACTTTGATAGTTTTCCGTTTTCCGGAAATTGCTCGCGAACTTTTTGATAAAATTGCCGATTTACCGAAAAGTTTAATGGTCGGACCTGTTCAAAAGCAAACAAATGATGCTGTCCAGGTAAATATTGGAACATTCTTGACAGCAACTCAATTTGAAAACTTGAGTTACATCAAGAAGGAAAAAGGTGTGGATGTTTATTTCCAAACCGTTCCCGGTATGAAAAAAGTCAGTTGGGAAGAAGTTGAAAAATATTTTAAGTAGGAGGATATTATTATGTCAGTTTTGCAAGCAGTTATTATTGCTTTATTAGGTTATTTGACATACATCCATGTTCCTTTCTTAGGTGGTGGACTTATCGGTTGGTACTGTATCGGTAGACCGTTAGTTTCTGCTTTATTCATCGGTTTAATTCTTAATGATGTAAAAACAGCGATGATTTTAGGAACATATGTTCAATTAATCTTTATCGGCTTGGTTACTCCGGGCGGATCTATTACTCCAGATATGAACTTAGCTACTTATGTAGCTGTACCTATCGGTGTAGTTAATAAAATGGAACCTGGTGTAGTTGTTACATTGGCAACAACTGTTTCTGTTGTCGGAAATATTATGGCTACTCCTTGCTATGCGGCAACAATGATTCCTGTAAACTACCAGAAAAAATTGGTTAATGAAGGAAAACTTGCTGAAGCAACAATGGTTCCTGTTTGGGGAAATATTGTTAAGTTTGTATTTAGATTCATACCGACATTTGCTTGTTTATATTGGGGACAAGATGCAATTCAATTATTGATTGATAAATCTCCTCAATGGCTAATTGATATTATGACAATTTTCGGCAACCCAATGTCATTAGTCGGATTTGCAATTTTGATGAAATTATTAGTTAAGACTCCGTTTGATTTGATTTATTTCACTGTCGGATTTGCAATGATCGGTGTATTACATACTGATATGATTACTGTATTAGTATTTGCATTATTGTTTGCAATGTTGGAATTCAAGATCAGCAGAGCAAAGAAGGGAGCGTAAGAATATGGCTGAAAAGAAATTAAGTAAAAAGTCTATTTTTAAATCATATGTTAACTGGATGATGTTTAACTTGTCTTTATATCAACCTGAAACAATGCAGGCTCCTGCTTTAGTAAAAATGTTTGGTGATGTTAGAGAAGAATTATATCCTAATGATCCGGAAAAACAAAAAGAATTATTACAGAGACATTTGCCTTTCTTTAATACTGAACCATTCTTAGGATGCTTGATTCCTGGTATTGCATTAGGTATGGAAGCAGAAAAAGCAGCCGGAGAAGATGTACCTGATGAATTGATTACAGCAATTAAATCGGCTCTTATGGGACCATTTGCCGGTATCGGTGATGCTTTATTGCCTGGTACATTTGTTCCTGTATTAATTGCTATCGGTTGTGGTTTGAGCGGCAACGGTTCTGTTCTTGGTGCAATTTTCTATATCGTTGTATTCTTAGGTGTAATGATTCCGTTAACTTGGATGTTATTTAATAAAGGTGTTGAATTAGGTGCATCTGCTGCCGAATTGATTTTAGGCAACGATTTAAAAGATGACATTATTAATGCTTTGAACATTGTTGGTTTGATGGTTGTCGGTTGTATCGCTTGTGCATATGCTACAATTAATATTAGTTGGACTTATGTACGTGATGGTGTAACTATTGTTGATTTAGGTGCATTGATTAATGGTGTATGGCCTAAATTACCTGTATACTTAGCAGCAATCGGTACATATTTATTAATGGCTAAGAAAAATTGGTCAACTAATAAAGTTATCTTATTGTATTTAATTGTAGCGATTGTTGGTTATTTCACTCATATTTTAGGTGCTTAATAAATGAAAGAAATTGTTAAAAAGTGTTTAGGAGAGTTAGTGGTTTCTTGTCAAGCTTATCCCGGCACACCTTTCTACGGACCGGAAAATGTTAAAAAGTTTGTAGAATGTGCTTTATGGGCAAAAGCAAAGGCTGTAAGATGCTGCTGGCCACAAGATATTGCTGCTGCAAGAAGTTTAGATAAGGATTTAATCATTATCGGTATTACCAAAGCTATGGGCAATGATTCTGAACCGGATATGAATGATATATTTATTACTCCGACTTTGGAAGCAGCTGCTAGCTGTGTAGAAGCCGGTGCTAATATTGTGGCATTTGATTCAAGAATAACTGCTAAAAGAGGTAAGGAAGAACTTCTTAAATTGTGGAAGGATTTTTCTGAAAAATATCCTGATGTAGGCATAATGGCTGATTGTGCAACATTTGAAGAATGTTTATTTGCCGATCAGAGCGGATATGTCGATATCGTAGCTAACACATTATCCGGATTGGTTAATCCGGGAATGACCGGACCGGATTTAGATACTATCAGAAAACTGAAAAAAGTATGTCGTAATCCGATCAATGGTGAAGGCAGAATTTGGGATTTAAGAGATTTGGAAGCAATGAACGATGCGGGAGCCGATATGATTACAATCGGAACGGCAATTACTCGTCCGCAATTAGTTGCTCAGCGTTTCATTAATCACTATAACGAAATTAAGAAAAAATAAAAACTATAAGGGATCAGTCTTAGACCTGGTCCCTTATTTGAAAGGTTGTTTTATGGATAAATACGAATATAAATATCAATTGCAGGAAGATGAAATTTTAGAATATTATCGCTACAGCATTAAGCATATGCCGACTGTAAAAAAACAATTTTTGTGGATCGATTTTTCAATTCCGGTATTGATTGCTTTGGCCTTATTTGTCTTTAAAATATATATTTACCTTTGGGTGGATATTGTGGCGATTGCACTTATCTTTCTATGGTTTGCGATCGGCAGATCGTTGGTGAAAATGCAATTTTTATATTTGCGCGTCGATAAGGAATTCTTGAATAAATTGAATATCGATTATCATAAGGAAGTAAAAGTTTGCTTTGCCGATAGTCTTTACGTCAATAATCAAAAAATATCCTATAAACAACTGAAGGAAATTGTACCGTTGAAAAAGAATATATTGATCGCATATAACGAAAACGGATTGTTGATATTGCCTTTGCGAATTATCGGTTCGCAGCAACAAGCGGTAGATTTATACAGATTTATTTTGCTGAAGGAGAAAGAGAAAAATGAAAGTACAGGAAATAATTGATTTCTTAAGAAAAGACAGCTACTGGTATGATCACAGATGCAGTTGCGACCATATACTGATCGGCAGAAATGACTTTGAAGTTGATAAGGTATATATCTGTTGGGTAGCAACTTTAAAAGTAATTAAACAAGCAATAGAAAATGATGTTCATTTTATAATTTCTCACGAGAATTGTTTTTATAAAGAAGGTACAACTCTTCCTTATAATATTCGTCAGTTTAAACAGATAAAAAAAGAATTGTGCGAAAAAAATAATATTACAATATATCGTTGCCATGATGGTTGGGACAGATTTCCTAAATATGGTGTATGTGATACATTGAATGAAAAATGCGGTTTTAATTTTATAAGGGAAAAAACGACGGATTTTCACAGCTATGCAGATATTGAGGAAGAATATACTGTAAAAGAAATTGCCCAAAAGATTGCGAACGCGTTATGCAATTACGGCAGTAACCATGTAGAAGTGTTTGGCGATGAGAAAAAGGAAGTAAAAAGATTAGGCATCGGCGTAGGGGCAATTAGCGATACTTCTTGGATGTACAACAAAGATTGTGATTGTATGGTATTGGCAGATGACGGATATACCAATTGGATAGACTTACAATGGGCTTTTGATGCCGGAATTCCTTGTATTATTTATCATCACAGCATTAATGAAAAACCCGGGATCGAACATATGGCAGAATATTTGTCAGAAAATATTTCGGGGTGTAAATTTACTTATATTGACGAAGGGTATAAGTTTAAAACGGTTGACAGTACGATAAACGAATAGATGTCACTTTGCCTGTGCGAATAAATTTTTGTCAAAAAACGCAAAAAAACAAGAAAAAGTACTTGCAAAGGTTAGAAAATATGGTATT
>JAUNFB010000019.1:15434-27848 GCA_030525245.1 Erysipelotrichia bacterium | reverse complement strand
CTGTTGGAAGTTACAATTTATATGCTTACTGTTTAAATAATCCGGTGAATAACAGCGATACTGATGGTAATTTCACTGTTCCGAATTGGGCTAAGATAGTGATTGGTGTAGCAGCGATCGCGGTGGGTGCAACCATTGTTGCGATGACAGGAGGTGCGATTACTGTTGCAATAGGTGCTGCATTAACAGGGTTGAAAGCAGCTACAATATCTGGAACAATTAGCGCGATAACCACTATAGGGTGTAATATTTTAACTAATAAGGGTACATTCGATGGGGTTCTTGATAGCTTTTCTAACGGTTTTATGGCTGGTGGAGTTATGGCTGGCGGTTCGCAAATGCTTGGAAGTTGCTTTAAAATAGCAGCAAAAATGGGGGCTTCTACCGGAAGAAATGGTGGTATCTCTATTCTTGATAGAATTCGCATATTATCTCCTAACAATATTGCGACAAAAGATGCCGGTGGTACATTATTGAAAATCGGAAGTAAATATAAAAATATACGGTTTGATGTTGGCTGGGATAGTTTGTTCCATATGAATATAGAATTTTCTAAAAGAGCAAATTATCATTTACCTATTGGTATGCTAATATCAGGATTGTGGGGTAGTATAACACATGATTAAACTTTCAAAAGAATCAATTTTTTATTCTGCACAAATAGTGATAAAACATTTTAAAAGTGAATATGAAGTTATAGATGAAATAGTTCGTATATTTAATTTTAAGCATATGTTGATGGTTATTGATTCTGTAACAAAAGATAGTCCAATATATGAATTAATAGATGAACATGAACTTCTGCATAAAGAAAAAAACATAGCAACAGATGACGAAGAAATAGCGGTTGTTATACCTAATTATCTAATTGATAAGGTGTTAAAAATTGTAATTGATACGGATGATTTTCCGGAATATATATTTATATATGAATTAACAAATTTAGATAATGGTTTATTATGTGATAATTGTTCTTATAAGGATTTACTATTTGAAAGAATTATTTCTGTATATATAGAAATTGCTCTTGATGAAGATGAAATGACAGTCTTTTTAAATAAGAACTTAATTGATATTGATGAGGTATATGGGAAAATCAAATTATATATTAAGAATAAAAATAATAAAGAGTATCAAAATATAAAAAGAATAATTAAAAACAAGATATTTGGAAGAAAAAATAGAAGTTAATTCTACAATAAAAAAGAATATGATTATACAAATCAAGAAGAGTTAAGTAATAAAACAACATTCAATGAAACAAGTTACGGTTATCAGGATGAAAGTAATCGTAACAGGTTAACAAAAATAAAGGATGAAGAAATCATTTATAATGAAGAAGGATTAATAAGAGATTATTACGGATACAATTTTGAGTGGGAAAACAATAAAAAGATTCTTAAAATAATTCAAAGGAAATTAATGCCATAGGAGCAATGAAATGATAATGTTAACAGATAAATTATTCGCATACGGATTTCATGATACAACGGTAACAGATATCCGATTTGAGGGAACAAAAGTAATATTAGAATTTGAAGAAGGACTGTATAAACTAGATGAAATAGGAAAAGAAACTGATTTAACCGGCAAAGCAGAAATGACTATCTACTTGGATGAGAATAAGGTCAAAAGCAGTTTAGATGCGGTAAAAACCTACGCCAATATTAAATGCAGAATAAAATTTGTGGATATTGGCGAAGTAATTAGTGATTCTCGTAGTAATTGCTTTGAAATAGAGAATACTTATTTTAATAACTATGATAATACATTAGTGATAGTTAGAGGCTTGAGTTATTTTCTTGAAATAAAGTATTGTAAAGATGTGGAGTATAGATTTGAGACATATCAACCTGAGAAAATAAAAGAGAGAAAAGAAATAAATGAGTTAATGAAATACAGATTTCATAATGCTTGTCTTTCTCATATTGCGGTTAAGAAAGATCGTGTTGAACTTATTTTTTCTAAAGGAGTTTATAGAGTAGATGATGAAAACAATGAAATAAAACAAATGGATAATTTCAAATTAATTGCCAATGTAGATGACCCAATTTTATTGTGGAGATCAACTACCGCATATATTGTTAGATATGGTAAAGGAGGTGAAATATAGTATTAAGCAAATTAATGATGAAGAAAATATTGAAAAAAGAAATGTTGTCAGTAAGCGATATATATTATTCGGGCTTGGACAGAGAATTGCTGATAATCGGAACCGACAGGAAATCAAATCTATATGAAATAGAAATATCTCTATGTACCGGTTTTGAATATGAAATTGAGTAAGGATTAGAAGCGATGAAGATTTTTGACGGTGATCTTGATAAAGCTACTAAGTATATACTTGAAAATAATAATATTGATTTAAAAACAGGACCTGGCAGTGTATATAATATCGTAAAGAAATGGTTAAGCAGAATTATAAGAAAGGCGATACACAAATAATATGATTAGAGATTTGTATTATATTGAATTATATGAGTATTGTTACTATGATAAAATTGATGATGAAATTGTTGAAAACAGGTCTTGTGTTGGTTACTTTTTTGATGAAAGGAGAAAAGATAAAGTAGTAGAAATGTGTAACAAATTAAAAGGAAAGAGAGAAGAAGTGATAGTTACTAAATATGCTTTTGAATGTTCACCGAATCAAAAGTATGTATACGAATTATCTTATGGATATTCTATTATCAGATTTGGGGAATATGAAGACTATTATCAATGGTTTGAACCGATGAGTAGCAGAAAGAAATGTTTAAAAAGAAGAAGGAACTACTAAAAGACAGTAAGTTTCAGCACAAAGATTATAAGATATATGATGATTATTGTGATAAGGGATTTTATATTGATAAAACTGAAATAAATTCTATATGTCATTTTACCCGCGATGATATACATAAATATATAGGTGAGTAAAGGTAGATGTTTTTATAAAATAAAATGATATAGAAAAAATGTTTATCTTGTTAGGCAATAAATGAATTAACAGAAACAAAACTTGTAAATCAAATGATGATAAAAGGATGCTTCTTGTATATAAAGAGCATCCTTTTATAGATAATAACCATTTACTTTTTTACAATCTTTGTAACTGTATATCCTGCTTTTTTAATTGCGGATTTAACTGCTTCTTCATCTAACGGCTTGTCGGTTTGGATAATGGCATAACTTTCCGGTAATTTTGTTTGAGCGGTATTACCGATATCTAACAAGGCTTTTTCTACTGCTTTTTGACAGTGTTCGCACATCATTGTATCAATATAAATAAGATATGTTTGTTTACTGGCTGTATTTTCTGTTGATTTGTATGGTTTAAAGGAGTTGATTCTTAAAGCATTTGAAATAACAGTAATAGAACTCAAGGACATTGCTAAAGAGCTTAACATTGGATTTAATTTAATATTTGCGAAACTTAACATACCGGCAGCGATAGGAATTAATATACAATTGTAACCTAAAGCCCAGAATAAATTTTCCTTAATGATTTTTAAAGTAAATCTTGCTAGTCGTAAAGTATTTAATAAATCGGCAAAATTATCGCTCATTAAAACAACATCACTTGATTCAATGGCAATGTCGGTGGCATTGTTAATGGCAATACCGACATTTGCTTGAACTAAAGCTACCGAATCATTGATACCATCACCTATCATAGCTACTTTTTTACCTTCTGCCTGTAATTTCTTTATTTCATTTTGCTTTTCTTGCGGTAAAACATCAGCAATGACATCATTAATATTTACTTCTTTTGCGATATTTTTGGCTACTTGTTGATTATCTCCGGTTAATAATACTAAATGATAATCTTTTAATTGATTGATAATTTCTTTTATCCCTGTTTTTAATTTATCAGCAATTAAATATACAGCTAAAAGTGTATTATCACAGCTGAAATATAAAACGGTATATCCGCTAAGAATTTTTTCATCAACTACTGAACAATTAACATTTAATTGATGCATTAATTTTAAATTGCCTATAGCATATTTGTGTTGCATATAATCGGCAACCATACCCTGACCAACACAATATTTTTTATTATCTAAAATAACATCGCTTAAATTTTTTTCTTTACAGAAATTAAGTATCGCTTGCGATAAAGGATGCTCGCTATTTTCTTCCAATTTAGAAAGAATACTGTATTGATATGGATCTTGATGATAGATTATTTCTTGAATGACAAATGGTTTGCCAACAGTAATAGTGTTTGTTTTATCAAAAACCAAGGTGTCTATTTTACTTGTTTCTTCAATTGCGGCAGCATTTTTGAATATTATACCATTGGAAGCAGCTTTTCCTGTCGATACCATAATGGCTGTAGGAGTAGCTAAACCTAAAGCACAAGGGCAGGATACGACCAAAACGCTCATTCCATAGTTAAAGGCCGTTTCGAAATCTTTACTAATAATCAGCCAAACAACTAAAACGATAATACTGGCACTGATAACAAACGGAATAAAATATGATGATATTTTGTCCGCTAATGTTGAAATTGGAGCTTTAGAATTAGCAGCCTCTGAAACCAATTCAACTATTTTGTTAAAGGTGGAGTTTTTATATTCATTTTGAGCCTTCATTATCAGTGTTCCATTGAGATTTAAGCTTCCGGATAATACATGATCATTGACATTTATTTCGACAGGTAAACTTTCTCCGGTCAAAGACGAACTGTCAATGTATGAATGACCGGAAACAACAACACCATCGACAGGAATTTTTGCGCCTGGCTTGATTAGTAACAAATCATCGATATTAACATCTTCAACGCGAACATTTTTTTCAACATTATTGTTGTAAATAATAGCACTTTGTGGGGCAATATTAATTAAATGTGTTATTGCCGATGTTGTTTTAATTTTACTTGATTGTTCTAAATGTTTTCCGATTGATACGAAAGTTAGAACCATAGCCCCGGTTTCAAAATATAACGAATGAGTTAAATGATATGCCTGCATTAAATTATCAGCCATTAAAATTTTAACAAGGATATATAAGCCATAAAGCATTGCGGCTATGCAACCCAAAGAAACCAGAGAATCCATTGTCGGGTTACCCTTGATTAGTTGTTTTAAGCCGTTAATAATACGACTTTTATTTATATAATAAATTACTAACATTAAAAACAATTGAATAATACTGTGCAAAATTGGATTTAAATCCGGTTTTAAAAAGTTGAATTGCGGTAAATTAAACATGCTTCCCATGGCTAAATAGCTTAATAAGCACATAAAGAAAACTGTATAATAGAGATTTTTTTTCTGCTTTTTATATTCTTCTTCAACCGATTTACTTTTTTCAAATGGTTTATAAATCGCTGCATCATATCCTGCTTCTTTAACAGCTTGAATAATACTTTCGCTTGTGACAGAATCATTTTTATCAACAGTCATTTGATTTAATAGTAGATTGACATCACATTGTTTTATTCCATCAAGTTTAGAAACAGCATCGTAAACATGACGGGCACAATTAGAACAGGTCATTCCTGATATGTTGTACTTTTCTTTCATCTTTCCTATACCTCCTGACCAACACTATATTATATACTAAAAGTATTGAAAAAAAAAGAAAAAGTTTTCAGAATAACTGAAAACTCTTGAATTTATTTTTCTTCTTGTTGCTTATTTAAATTTTCTTGTTTAGCTAATTCTTCTTGTTCTAAAACACGATAAGCAACTTTACCGACTAAAGTCTTCGGTAATTCATCACGGAATTCAATTTCGCGTGGGAGAGCATATTTAGCGATGTGTTTTGAACAATATTGGATAATTTCTTCCTTGATTGAATCATCAGCAATAATTCCCGGCTTTAAGACAACAAATGCTTTAACTTTCTGCATTCTGTATGGATCTTTAACACCGATAACACAACTTAATAATACTTTTGGATGCCCATCAATAATATTTTCGATTTGTGACGGGTAAACATTATATCCTGAGGTTATAATCATTCTCTTAATTCTTTGTTTGAAGTAAACATAACCTTCTTCATCAATATAACCCAAATCACCTGTATGCAGATAAACATTACCGTCATCATGCTGTTTTAAGGTATTGGCAGTTTCTTCTTCATTGTTCAAATATCCTAGCATTACTGTTGGTCCGGTCAGACAAATTTCGCCTTCGGTTCCGATCGGTAATTGAGTTGTTGTTCCCGGTTCACAAATAATATAAGTTGTATCCGGGTAAGGTAAACCGATTGATCCCGGTTTGTATTTATTTTTTGGTGTTAAGCATGATGCGGTAACACATTCGGTAGTACCATATCCCTCACAAACTTGAATTTTAGCATGGTGACTCTTTAAAAATTCATCGACTTTATGCTTTAATTCTATTGATAGGGAATCTCCACCGGAATACATACCTTTTAAGAATGATAAATTGGCATTTTCCATTCCAGGAGTTCTTAATAATGCTTCGAATAAAGTAGGTACACCGGCAATAAAATTAGGTTTCTTGCTTAAAATACTCTTGCCATAGGTTTTAACATTGAAAATAGGTAAGAGTGTACAACTGATACCATTAGTCAGGCAAGTATGAATACCGATACCTAATCCGAAACCGTGGAACAATGGCATTGCGGCTAAGATCGAATCACCTTGTTTTAAATCGACATCCATGGCAACAAGTGATTGCTTGCTTAAAGCATTAAAGTTCAAATCTGAAAGCATAATACCTTTGGTTGTTCCGGTAGTTCCGCCTGAATATAAAATAACCGCACATCTATCGATTTGAAAATCAATTTTAGGTAAAGGCAGAGGGTAATTTTTACCCATTTTAATGAATTCATTCCATTCTAAAGAATAAGCTTTATTAGGTAAGTCAGCATATTGATTACCTGTTTTCAATGCATATAGCGGTTTTAAATACATCGGTAGTTCATCGATGATTTTAGCCATAATGATAATAACCTGATTTTGACAATCGGCTCTGGCAGCAACTACTTTTTCATAAAATTGATCCAAAGTTAATATTGCTTTAGAGTTTGAACAATTTAAATAGAAAGTAATTTCCGATTGAGCACTTAAAGGATGGATCATATTAGCAATTGCACCGATTCTGTTAATCGCATAAAATGTATCGATTGCTTGCGGACAGTTAGGCATACATACCGTAACAGCGTCACCTTTTCTGATTCCAATAGCATACAATGCTTTGGCAGTTGTTTCCACTTTGCTCATAAATTCACTGTATTTGGTTTTTTTGCCCTGGAATTCATAAGCAGTTTCATTCCAATGCATCTTAGCTGTATTTCTAAGCATTTGATACATTGTTTCCGGTTTATAATCTAATTGATGTTTTTTTTCAAAGAAATTATCAAAACGATTTTCAAACATAAACATTCTCCTTTTGCATTTTTTATTATAGCATAGATTATTTTTATTTACTAATTTCTACAAATTTATTAAAATTATTAATAAATTCTTTTGGTAATGCATCCTGTATAAAAACTGTATTTATTTATGAGCGAAAATTTTGTATAATATTTAAGTGAAACGAGGTTTTATATGTTTTTAAAGCGAATTATTTTACTGGGCTTCAAATCATTTGCGCAAAGAACTGTTATAGATTTTGATTGTGCCTATACAGGTATAGTAGGACCAAACGGATGCGGTAAAAGCAATATTATCGATGCGATTAAGTGGGTATTGGGAGAGCAATCAGCTAAGAATATGCGAGGAAATAACATGTCTGATGTTGTTTTTGCCGGTTCTCAAGATAAAAAAGGCGTGAATATGGCGGAAGTTACTTTGGTGTTTGACAACTCTGGTCATATATTGAATTCCGATTATTCCGAATTAGAAATTACCAGACGTCTCTATAAAAGTAACAATGAGAGCGAATATTTAATCAATAAAACACCATGCCGTTTAAGAGATGTCATTGACCTGACTTTAGATAGCGGTTTAGGAAAAGATTCTTTGAGCATAATAACTCAAGGTAATATCCAAGCATTTGCGGAAGCCAAGCCTTTAGAAAGAAGAGCTTTGTTCGAAGAAGCAGCTTCAGTCAGCAAGTATAAGAAAAGAAAAAACGAATCATTAAATAAATTGATTAAAACCCAGGAAAATATTGATCGCTTAAAAGATGTATTAACCGAAATGGAAAGACAAGTTACACCTCTAAAAAAGCAAGCAATAAAAGCTGAACAATATATTAATAAAAAAGAACGTCTGACGGAAATTGAAGTAGCCGTTATCGTAAACGATATTAAAACTCAAAATGATGATTTGAAGACAATTGAACAACAATTGTTTGATTTAGGCTATAAAGAAACAACTTCAAAAGCTTCGATTCAAATAATGGAGAATACAACTAATCAGTTAAGAGAAGAAATCAATAAAATTGACAATGAAGTTCATCAATTACAAGATAAATTAATGAAAAGTCTTAATGAGATTCAGCTGTTGGAAAAAAGAAAAGCGGAAGTTGAAGAAAAAAGAAAATACATTTTGGAAACCGGAACAACTGCCGCAAAGATCGAGGAAACATATAAAGCAATGAATGATGCTCAAATCGAATACACCAATCGATTAGAGAAAAAACAGATTTTGGATACCGAAATTGACTTATGTACCAAAAATATCGAAATATATAATAATAAAGTCATTGATATCAGCAAAAATATTAATCAATATCAAAATAATTTTAATTATTTAAATAACCGCAAAAGTGTTCTGGAGAATTTGTTAAAATCGCCTTTTGAAAAGGAAAACGGTGTAAAAACCATTATTGACAATAAAAGTATTCTTCCGGGGATTTTTGATGTAATAAGTAATTTATTAAAGCCTGATGATGGTTATCAACAGATGTTAACAACCGCATTAGCAAACTCAATTTATCATATTGTGACTAAGGATGAAGAGAGTGCAAAAAATGCGATTAAGTTTTTGAAAAAAAATAAAGCGGGAAGTGCAACTTTTTTGCCGATGAATATTTTGAAAGCTCGCTATCCTAACAAAGAACACTTGTTCATTGCCGAAAACAGTCCCGGATTTTTAGGATTAGCATCTGATTTTGTTGATTGTGATGAAAAATATGATGTCGTTGTTTTATCTCTTTTAGGTAATGTTTTAGTTTGTGATGATTTAGACAGTGCCACATTATTGGCTAGACGTCTAAATCAACAATATAAAATAGTGACTTTGGATGGAGACGTTATTTATCGTGGCGGCACGATGTCCGGTGGCTATAATAAAAAGATAAATTCACCATTGACATATCAAAACCAATTGTCTGAAATAGAGAATAAAATTTCGGAAATCACCGATCAGATAAAAATTGAGAATACAGATCTAAACAAATATCAAAAACTACTCAATGATTGCCAACAAGATCAAATCGCCAAAAAGATTCAACTGGCTTCAGTGAAAGAAGTATTAGATATTAAGCGCGAAAAATGGGAAAAGTTGAAAGAAGAATACGATCGCATTAAACCGGATAATATGGTAAATAATACTGATTATCATGATGAATTGATGGATAATTTGAATAATGCTTACAACAACAAAGATGAACTCTGTAATGAAATTAATCGTAAAAGGGAAAGAAGAGTAGCCGCAAACAGTGAAATGCAAAGGAAATATGCCCAATTAAGACAGGTCAGAACCGAGTTGAACGAAACTGAAAGTTTGATCAGTTCATTGAATATCGAAAAGACAAAAGCTGAATCTTCTCGAGATAATCTGTTAGAACGCTTGGGTCGAGACTATCAAATGACTTATGAATTTGCTGCCTCAAAACAATATGATATTGATATTGAAGCTGCAAAAGAAGAAGTATTGGTATTGCGACGGGAAATCAGAGAATTAGGTAATGTGAACTTGGATGCTCCGAAGGATTATGCCGAAATAAATCAAAGATACGAATTTATGGATAAACAGATAAAAGAATTAACGGCTTCAAAAGATAATTTGTTAAGCATTATATCGGAAATGGATGAGACAATGAGCAAGCAATTTAAAGAAACCTTTGACAAAATTAATGATTCTTTGAATGAAGTATTTACCGTATTGTTTGGTGGCGGAAAAGCTAAATTAATTTTAGAGGATCCCAATGATATTTTAAATACGGGAATTGATATCGATGTTCAACCTCCGGGAAAAAGCATTCAGAATATTCGCTTATTTTCCGGTGGTGAAAAATCATTAATCGCAATTTGTGTCTTATTTGCGATTTTGAAAGCCAGACCGGTACCATTGTGTATTTTTGATGAAGTAGAGGCGAGTTTGGATCAGGGTAATGTGGATCGTTTTGCTCGTTATATTCATAAATTCTCTCAACAAGCACAGTTCATAGTGATTACTCATCGTCCGGGTACAATGGCTGAATGCGATGTTTTATACGGTATAACAATGCAACATAAAGGGGTATCCAATGTTATTAAAGTTAAGCTGAAAGATGCTTTAGATTATGTGAAAGAGGAAAAAGATGGGACTGTTCAGTAAGAAAAAAGAATCGAATTTTTCAAATTATTTAGATGGTTACCAAAAGACTAACAAATCATTAGCTGCAAAGATTACGGCCTTATTTGGCGGTTACAGTGCCAATAATGATGATATCTATGAAGAATTATTGGTTTTGTTGATTTCTGCAGACGTTGGAGTAGAAGCTGCTGAGAAAATGATGGATGAATTAAAAACAGCAGTTAATGAAAAATTCTTGAAACGCAGCGATGATATAATTGATGAACTGGTTAACATCATTATAAAGAAATACGCCCAATATCAGAATCAACCTGTTCAATGGAAAAAAAATCATTTGATTATGCTTGTCGGAGTAAACGGTTCAGGAAAAACAACCTCCATCAGCAAATTAGCCAATTATTACTTACGACAAAACAAGACTGTAGGACTGATTGCTGCCGATACATTCAGAGCAGGCGCGGTCGAACAATTGAAAAGATGGGCAGAGAAATTAGATATTACTTGTATAAGCGGTAAGGAAAATGCCGATCCAAGCAGTGTCCTTGTCGATGGTGTACGTTATTTTAAAGAACATCCGGTAGATATTATTATTGCCGATACAGCCGGAAGGTTACAGAATAAGAGTAATTTGATGAAAGAACTTCAAAAAATGGTTAGAGTAACAAAGAGGGAAAGCGGTGAAAATAAATTGGATGTTTGGTTGACTGTGGATGCTACTACCGGACAAAACGGTTTATCTCAAGCGGAAGTATTTCTTCAAGCTGCAGAAGTCAATGCGGTTGTTTTAACAAAAATGGATGGAACAAGCAAGGGCGGTATCGTTTTAAGTATAAACGATAAATATCACTTGCCGATTCAATTTTATACATATGGTGAAAATATTGATGCCATTAAATTATTTGATATCAGTGATTATGTAAACTTCTTAATAAGAGGAAGTAAAAATGGATGATTTTGAATATATAAATGAATTACTGCCATTTTATTTAACATTATTGACCGATAAACAACAACAAATAGTTCAATTGTATTATTATGAAAATTATTCATTAAGTGAAATTGCCGAAAATTTAGATATATCACGCAATGCTGTATATGATACACTAAAAAAGAGTACTGTTATTATCAAAAAATACGAAGACAAGTTACAGCTTAAAAGAAATTTTCAAATTAGAATGGATTGTTATAAAAAGTTATTATCACTTGGAAATAAACGAGTTGATGAAATAGTAAGCGAATTAATTAATATGGAGGATTAAAAAATGAGTAAGGTTATTGCGGTTAATGCCGGAAGTTCATCTTTGAAATTTAAATTATTTCAAATGCCGGAAGAAAAAATCTTAACAGATGGTGTTGTTGAAAGAATTTCAATGGATGATGCTATTTTTTCGATTAGAGTAAATGGAGAAAAAATCAAGAAGGTTTTACCTATTAAAGATCATCAACAGGCAGTTGATATGTTGTTAAATGCTCTTGTTGAATATCATATTGTAGATAAATTGGAAGATATTGATGCCTGCGGTCATCGTGTCTTGCATGGCGGTGAAAAATATGCTGACAGTGCTGTGGCAACCGAAGAAGTAGCTCAAGATATTTTGGATATGAAAGATTTAGGCCCATTGCATATGATGGCTAATTATACAGGATATGCTGCTTTTGCTAAGGCATTGCCTAATGTTAAGCATGTAATGGTTTATGATACATCATTCCATTTATCAATGGCTAAAGAGACATATTTATATCCTATGCCTTTAGAATATTATGAAAAATATGCGGTTAGAAGATACGGTTTCCACGGTACATCGCATAAATATATTGCCCAGACATATGCGGAAATCGTCTGTGATAAACATAAAAATATTATTTCATGTCATTTGGGTAATGGTGCATCATTATGTGCTATTAAGGATGGTAAATGTGTTAATACATCAATGGGATTTACACCATTGGCCGGTATCATGATGGGCGGCAGAACAGGTGATGTTGAT
>JAUNFB010000019.1:0-15423 GCA_030525245.1 Erysipelotrichia bacterium | reverse complement strand
AAAACGGGATTATCATGCAAAGAGTTAATCTATGTATTCAATAAAAAATCAGGTTTATTAGGAATAAGCGGTGTTTCCAGCGATGCCAGAGATATACAAAAAGCTGTTGATGAAGGAAATGAGAGAGCAATTTTAGCTCGTAAGATGTATGCTCAAAGAGTGATGAATTATATCGGTTCATACTATATGCAGTTAGGACATGTTGATGCAATTATTTTTACAGCCGGTTTAGGAGAAAATGATGCAAAAGTCAGAGAAGAAATTTGTGATTTATTGGAAGAACCTTTAGGTGTGAAATTAAATAAAGAATTGAATAATACAACAAGAGGTAAACAAGCAAAAATTTCTGCCGATAATTCAAAGATTGATATTTGGGTAATACCGACTGATGAAGAAGTAATGATTGCTCGAGATACAGTTAGATTATTGAATTTGAAATAAAATAGTATATAAAATGAACTTCCAATTTCTTTAAACATTAGAAGTTCATTTTTATGTTAAATAAAAAAGCTTAATTGCTTGGTTGACAGGTAATTAAGCTTTAAAATTATTAAATAAACTGATTATCAGAATTTATTCTTCCGGAGAAGGAATAATTTCATTGAGTTGTAACCAATCTTCTACGGAATTATAGTTTATTAAAAGATTATCCGTATCACACAAAATACTGCTAATAATAATATTTCCATCTTTATATTTTAAATTAATCAATGCCGGAACATTTGAAAAACCATAAGTGCTACTGAAAGCCGTCTTTTCTTTATAATCAGTTTCTTCCAAAGAGACAAATATTACATTATCTAGAGAACTTATCTCATAATTTTCATAAATTTGCGGAAGGATGTTGTTGAATAGGAATTGACTGTTAATGTCATCTTCTTGATAAAAAATAACATTGATATTTTTTTCAGCATTATTCTTTAGATATTCATTAAAATCCGTTAAATTCATATAGCTGATATTGTCATTAATACTTGTTAGAGATGTGTTAGATTTCTGAATTTTCGGTTGAAAGTGTTGAAACGAAAAATATAAACCTACAGAAATCAAAGTTATAATAAATACATAAAATATCGATCTTTTAATCATTTAATCACCTTTTTTTATTTTAGCATAATGAGTTATAATAGTAAATAGCCGATAATTTTGGAGGAAGGACAAAGAATATATGAAGTATTATCAAGAAACATATTTTAATAGACGAAATTGGTTGTTAGAGAATATTCAACGACTTAATTTAAACAGTGAAGAAGCAATAGTTGTTCTGATGATTGATTTTTTAAATGAATTTCAACAAAAAGTCACTATACCAGCCTTAAGTAAAAAATGTAATTTATCAAACGAGGTTATTGATGAAACAATTGCATCCTTAAATAATAAGGGATTTATTAATATAAATACAAAAAATGGCGTATATTTTGATATCAGCAATATTTTTGAAACAACAAATAGTATGATTGATGAGAATAATTTATTTGAAGTATTTGAAAAAGAGTTTCATCGAGTTATATCTCGTAAAGAAACAGACATGATAGCCGAATGGATTAGAATGTATGATTATGAGAAAATAATCAAAGCATTAAGAGAAGCTGTTCTTAATGAGAAAATGAGTTTTAAGTACATAGGAACAATTTTAGCACACAGTGATGACAATGAATAACAGTGAGTATATTTATAGAAAATTAAAAGAAATGTTTCCGCAGGCAAAATGTGAGCTCAATTATAACAGTCCATTTGAATTGTTAATAGCTGTTGTTTTAAGTGCTCAGACAACAGATAAAGCGGTAAATAAAGTGACAACGGAATTATTTAAAAGATATCCTGATGCCCACGCATTGGCTAATGCTGAGGAAAGTGAAATTCAATCAATTATTAAAAGTATCGGTCTTTACAAAAATAAGGCACGCAATATCAAAGTACTTTCTCAGAAATTAATTGAGACATATAACGGTAATGTTCCAAACAATCAAGCTGATTTAGTTTCATTGCCGGGAGTTGGAAGAAAGACGGCTAATGTTGTTTTATCGGAATTGTTTAATTATCCGGCTTTTGCGGTTGATACCCATGTAAGCAGAATCAGCAAACGTCTTGGTATCTCTGATCTTAAAGACAGCGTAACTGAATGTGAGAAGAAACTATGCACGTATTTTCCTAAAGAAAAATGGCGAGAAATGCATCACTTATTCATTTTTTTTGGAAGATACAAATGTCACAGTAAAAATCCTCAATGTGCTGATTGTCCATTTATAAAAATGTGTACTTATAATAAATAAAAGGATTATTCCGTTTTATTTTATATCGGATATAATCCTTTTTTTGTTGATAGATTGTTAATTATCTGTAATAGGTGGATCAACAGGGTCGGGATCAGGTAACGGATCCGGATCCGGTTCTATTGGTTTTACATATTTTTTAACTTTTATGGTTTTTTGAATCGAATTACTTCTCACATCAACAATACTGTAAGCATAGTATCCGCTAATTGTATAAGTAACATCTTCATCACTTTCGTTAACTAAACTGTAGGTAGCCGTTTCGCTTGTTGAAACATAGTGTATAACTTCACCTGTTTTATTATTGGTTATATCGACATTGTATTGTACAACGCCATCAATCCAAGTAGGATCGTAACGGCGTACACCATAGTACTTTTGACCGCTTAAAGCTTTCATTTCTAATGTTGAAGAAGCAACTACTAATTTATCCGGATCAGGATATTTACTCCAGTTGACGGTTAATTGTTTTGTTTCCTCATCATATTTTGCATCAAATGAGTTAATCGATTCAATACTGTTGACAGACTCATAGCTTTGCACATTAGCAAATGAAGATAATATATAACCGGTTGTTTGGTATTTTTTATCAGCATAATCAGGCAGAGCTGTATAAGGATATAAACCCTTTATATGAGTAATGCTGGTTACCGATGACGGACGGGTATTGGAATTTTGCGGATATCCGTAAGCCGTTTCCACAGAATTCAGCAATGAATTAACGGCAGATAGATCTTTTAGACTATGAGCATATTGATATGACATATATGTTGTTGAATCTTGATATCTTCCTGTATCATAGCCCATCCAGAATGAGAAAGAGTAGTCATTGGTGCCCCAAATGTATAACAAATCTTTTTCAGCTGCAGCAGGATATCCCCATTTACGAATAACAGAAATATCATAACCGTTTGTTCCTGTTTTGCCATATACAGTATAAGCGTTTCTTCTGATACGATATAAACGAGTATTGTATTCAAAGTCATCTTCCGTACCGCCATTAACACCGATATTTTGAAGATAAGTGGTCAGCCATGCAGCTCCTTCCGACAAAGCTCTTGTTTGCGTCGGATTGGCTACAATCGGCTCTTTGTCCGAATTAATAAATTCAATACGAGTTATTGTATGCGGAGTAGTATAAATTCCTTTAGATAAAAGCATACTTTGAGCAGCAGCCATTTGGACAGGTGATACTTCATAGCCGAATGTACCGATTGAATATTGTTCATTCATATGATCTATCATTGACTGATCATAGCCGATATTCTTTAAGTATTTACGCATTACACTTTCACCGACAGTTTCTTCAACCCAACGATACAGTTTAACCGAAGGTGTGTTATAAGAAAGCGGCAAAGTCTTTTGAATTGATGTTTCTCCGTTATATGTACGAGAGTCATTTTGAATCTGAATCGATGTTCCGGCCCAATAAATCGGCTCATCGTTGATTGTGAACGAAGTAGACATACCGCAATATTCGAAGGCAAGCGGATATGTAAACATTGCTTTGGAAGTTGATCCCGGAGAAATACGTGCATCATAAGCATAGTTGAAGATTCGAGCAGCATCATAGTTGCGTCCACCGCATACTCCGACAATTAAGCCGGTATAATTTTGAACTACTGCAGCTGCAGTGTTAATATTTTCATCTTTAAATTCAATGATTTCTCCGCGAGATAATGCATCACAAGTTCCTTGTACTGTTTGATTTAATCCGGTGTAAATTCTTACAGGAGTAGTATATGGATCAATATTGTAAACTGTTTCGATTTCATCGAGCACAATATCAATATAAGCCTGATTAGAAATTGTTCCATCAACACCGGTAACAGTGTTGACATTGTTGATTTTTGTTCCGGACAAGAGATTTTCAATCTTGACTTTCTTAGCCATTTGATATTCTTTGTCAGTAATATATCCATGATAATTCATCAAATATAATACATCTGCTGTTCTTCTTTGAGCGGCTTCCAAATTGTAATATGGATTATAGGAGTTCGGTGCATTAATAACACCGGCCAACATAGCTGCTTCAACCAAAGTCAAATCGGTACAATTCTTGCCAAAATAGTATTGGGATGCTATTTGAATTCCACGAGCGTTGGCACCATAATTTACTTTGTTAATATACATTTCCAGTACTCGTTCTTTAGAAATAATTTTAGATATTTGTAAAGAATAGTAGATTTCCTGAACTTTACGAGCGATAGAAGCTTCAGCGATTGTATCAACAGCAAAATAAGTGTTTTTAATTACTTGCATTGTAATTGTCGAACCACCTTGTTCAAAAGACAAAGTACTTAAATTGACCAATAAAGCTTTCGCAAATCTCGGTAAATCAAATCCCGGATGTTCAAAGAAACGTGAATCTTCGACAGAAATAAAAGCATCAACCAAAACATGAGGAAATTTGTTGTATGAATAGGAAATACGTGATTCTCTTCCTAATAATATAACTTGATTTCCTTGATCATCATAGATGATTGAAGAGTCTTCACTTGCTAATTCATCTGTTTCTAATACTACATCTGTTTTATCCAAAATTATATTTATAACATTAACTCCGGATAATACGCCCAATAAGCCACAGAAAACAATTACGCCCATTATCGTATTGGCAATTTTTCTTCTTTTCTTTGCACGTAAATAACGCTGATGTTTTTTCTCTTTCAGGCTCTCATTGTTGAGCGATTCATTTGTTTTTTCATTCATTGTTTTTCCTCCAATAAATATTTATCTATTTCATTCAAATAGTCTACTTTTTTTTGATAGCGGTAGGGAATCATCGTTCCGTTTTCCAAAAACCATTTGTATGGTATACTCTTCTTTGCGGTATTATCGATATAAGAAAAAAGTTTAGAAGCATAAACCAAAAATGTTTGATCCAATTCACTGAAACGGATTATCACAAATCCGATGCCTCCATAACGTTCAACTCGGCGCAAATGAGTTAGCTGATGAGGGTGAAATATTGATAATACAAGTGATGTTTTTGATTTGGTTTCCTTAGCTTCAAAATCTAAATACTTACCTTTATATATTCCGTTATAATCGGTTGTGGAAGGAACTTGGAAATAAGCCTCTGTTATCTTGGCGGTCGAACGGCTTTTATACTCAACATTAACAACTGTAATTGGTGTCGGTTTCTTATATATTGCCGCTATATCATTCTCCAAATAATATTTATTCGTATCGTTCAAATCTTCCTCCAATGACATTCCACGACGGGCATAATTAATAGATTTATCGCTTTGGAATTTCTTTCCGTTAGGATAATTAATCATAGCATCACCACTTCATTATTATAAACTATAATTTATCTTTGTACAAATTAACATTATCTTAATAAATAATAAAACTTGATTAATTATGATAAAAAAACTATTATATTTAAGGTTTAAAGGAGATATGTTATGCAACAATTTTTTGAAGCACTGATGTTATTATGTTTTGGCTTATCTTGGCCTGTTAATTTAGTTAAAAGTATTAAAGCACGAACAGCCAAAAATACCAGCCTTTTTTTTATAATCTTAATATTAACTGGTTATATTGCCGGTATAATCAGCAAGTTGATTTCTAAGACGATAAACTATGTTTTTTGTTTATATGTTATTAATTTAGTTGTTGTCTTTGCTAATTTGATTGTTTATTTTTTGAATAAAAAGCTTGATGAAAATTCCGCAAACAATTGAAACATTTAAGAAATTGTGCTATTATATTCGTGTTGCAGTCTTCTTAAAGATTTCAACCGCGCTAAATAGGGTTCAAGTATCTTAAAAATCACCTTATTAGGCGAGTCTAAGTACAAAAAGGAGGTGTAATACTATGTACGCAATTATTGAAACCGGTGGAAAACAGGTTAAAGTTGAAGAAGGATCAGTTATCTATGTTGAAAAATTAGAAGCTGAAGAAAATTCGGAAGTTGTCTTTGATAAAGTAGTTTTATTATCTGACAAGACTTGCAAAGTCGGTGCTCCGTATGTTAAGGGTGCCAAAGTTACTGCCACTGTTGATAAACAGGGAAAAGGCAAGAAAGTTATGATTTTCAAGTACAAACAGAAAAAAGGTTCTACGCGCAGACGTCAAGGTCATCGCCAACCATACACTAAGTGCACAATCAAATCAATTGAAGCATAGTTATGGTTAAGGTTAAGGTTGAAAAGATAAACGATTCGATAAAATTTATTGATATTAACGGACATGCCGACTATGGTCAATACGGTAACGATCTTGTTTGTGCCGCTGTCAGTTCAATTTCTATCGGTTTATTGAATGCGATTGATATCTTAGCCCCACAAAAATGTGATATTCAGCTTAGCGAAAATCGCATACGAATAATGGTATTGAACAATGAAGAAGTCGTTCAAACCGTTCTGTCTGTTGGATTGATTCAACTGAAAACAATTGAAGAAAAATATCCAAAAAATTTGAAAATAGAATTAACGGAGGTATAACCAATGAAGTACACATTAAATATCCAGATGTTTGCATCTAAAAAGGGTGTTAGTTCAACTAAAAACGGTCGTGATTCGGAATCGAAACGTTTAGGTGCTAAAAAAGCTGACGGAGAATTTACAAATGCCGGTTCTATTATTTATCGCCAAAGAGGAACGAAAATTCATCCCGGCAAAAATGTCGGACGTGGCGGTGATGATACATTATTTGCTTTAACAGCCGGTGTAGTAAAATACGAAAGATTAGGAAAAGACAAGAAACAAGTATCTGTTTATCCTGTAGCTTAAGAAACTAAATCCCCATTATTCTTTTAATGGGGATTTATTTTAAGGAGGACAAGCTCTATGCAATTTATAGATCAAACGAAAATTTATTTTAAAGCCGGAAAAGGCGGTGACGGAATTGTCGCTTTTCGTCGTGAAGCCCATGTTCCGTTAGGCGGACCATTCGGCGGTGATGGCGGCAATGGAGGATCGATTATTTTTGAAGTCGATACACATAAAACAACCTTACTGGATTTACGCTTTACAAAAAAAATTACAGCTGAAAGCGGAGAAAACGGTAAGAGCAAGAAAATGCACGGTGCAGACGGACAGGATAAGGTAATTAAAGTACCTTTAGGAACTTTAGTAAAGAACCTGGAAACAGGGAAAATAATTGCTGATTTAACCAATGTCGGTCAAAGAGCGGTTATCTGCAAAGGTGGCAATGGCGGTAGAGGAAATTTCCATTTTAAATCATCTAAAAATACTGCTCCTGACTATGCTGAAAAGGGAGAACTCGGTGAAGAATTCGAAGGCTTAGTAGAGTTAAAACTTCTTGCTGATGTTGGTCTTGTCGGTTTTCCTTCAGTCGGAAAAAGTACTATATTATCTGTAGTGAGTTCGGCTAAACCGGAAATTGCCGATTATCCATTTACAACTTTAACTCCTAAGTTGGGAGTTGTATCTGTCAATGACGGCAGAAGTTTTGTCATGGCAGATTTACCTGGCTTGATAAAAGGTGCTGCGGAAGGCAAAGGCTTAGGACATGAATTTTTGAAACATATAGAACGTTGCCGAGTAATTATTCATGTATTAGACATGGGGAATACCGGAAGAGATGTCGTTGAAGATTATAAAACCATCAATGATGAATTGGCTTCTTATCAATATCGTTTAATGCAAAGACCGCAAATTGTTCTAGCAAATAAAATGGATGAAGAAAATGCTGAGCAAAATCTGAAAAGATTTAAACAAAATTTCCCTGATATTGCTGTTTATGAAACGACCTCATTGATTGGTGAAGGATTACAGCCTGTTTTATATAAAGCTGCTGATCTGTTAGATATCACTGATCCGTTTCCATTGGAAGATGAACAAGAAGATATCGGAGTTGTTTATAAATTTGTTCCACAACCGGAACCTTTTACTGTTAAAAATTTAGGAAACGGTAAATGGTCAATTGAAGGAGAAAAGATTGACAAATTATTTGAAAAAACAGACTTTGATAAAGAGGATGAAGCGATTCGTTTCGCTTTGGCCTTGAAAAAACTTGGTGTTGATCAACAATTGAGCGAAAAAGGAGCTCAAGAAAATGATGAAGTATTTATTCATGATTACGTTTTTCAATTGACTGAATTGGTATAATTGAATATTACGGAGAACAATATATGATTAGATTTATTCGCGGAACAGTTTACTCATTCACAACCGATACAGTAATCATCGATAATAACGGTATAGGTTACTTAATTTATTTCTCTCATCCGGAAAAACTAACTCTCGGTGAGGAAATTATGATTTTTATCTATCAGCATTTTCGTGATGACGGCACTGTATTATATGGCTTTTTATCAACAGAAGAATTAAATTTATTTGAAAAATTAATCACTGTAAAAGGATTAGGTCCAAAGACAGCTATGACAATTTTAAGCAAAGGTACATATGACTATTTAATCAATGCAATTGAAAATGGTGATGTAAATTACTTAAAGAGAATTCCCACTGTCGGAAGCAAAACGGCTGCCCAAATTATTTTGGACTTAAAAGGAAAATTAATCGCGTCCGACAATAACAATAATGTAAAAGAAAATATTTTGTTAAAAGAGGCGATTGAAGGATTAAAGTCTTTAGGTTATAAGAATTTTGAGATAAACCAAATTTCTAACGAATTAACAAAGATGAATTTACAAAGTGTTGATGAGTATTTAAAAGAAGGTCTAAAACTTTTAATGAAATATAAAGGAGTTTAAAAATGGAGAGATTAGTGAGCGCCGAAAAGAAAAGCGATGATAATGAAGATGTATCTTTGCGTCCGCAAAGGCTCAATGAATATATCGGTCAAGATAATCTAAAAGAAAACTTGTCTATATTTATAAATGCTGCTAAAAACCGAAAAGAATCTTTGGACCATGTTCTACTGTATGGTCCGCCGGGATTGGGAAAAACAACCTTGGCTTTTATTATTGCTAATGAAATGGGAACAAATATTAAAACAGCCAGCGGACCATCTATTGAAAGGGCAGGAGATTTAGCCGCTATATTGTCTTCACTGGAAGCCGGAGATGTATTATTTATTGATGAAATTCATCGTTTGCCAAAACAAATTGAAGAAGTACTATATCCGGCTATGGAAGATTTTTCCATTGATGTAGTTGTCGGAAAAGATTCTGCTGTCAGAAGCATTCGCTTGGATTTACCACCGTTCACTTTGGTCGGTGCTACGACCAGGGCCGGAGACATCAGTGCCCCACTAAGAGATCGATTTGGAATCATCAATAAATTGGATTACTATAATCAAAAGCAATTGGAACAAATAATTCATCGAACCGCTTCAGTGTACAATACTCATATAGAAAAAGATGCTGTCAGTGAATTGGCAAAAAGATCACGCGGAACTCCAAGAATTGCTAATAGACTGTTCAGAAGGGTTAGAGATTTTGCTGAGGTTTTAAATGATGGTATTATTGATAAAACGATTTGCAATCAGGCATTAGATAAACTAAAAGTAGATAAATTGGGATTGGATGATGTTGATCATCGTTATTTAAAAGGAATTATTGAAAGATTTAAAGGCGGTCCGGTTGGAGTTGAAGCATTAGCTAATTCTATTGCCGAAGAAACAACAACATTAGAAGATGTTTACGAACCTTATTTATTGCAAATAGGTTTTATTCAAAGAACTGCCCGTGGAAGAATAGCAACCGAAAAAGCATACGAACATTTAAAAATAAATATGCAAGATAATTTGTTTAATAACATGTAAAGGGAACTATCTGTTCCTTTTTCTATATATAAATATTTTTTCAGAATATTATAGAAAATTTTTCACAAATAATCTAAAAAAATGTATAATATATAGGTAGTTGGTAAATCAAAGTGATTTATTGACAGATATTTTATATAGTTCGAGGAGGAAATTTATGTCAAGAATTATCAGTGTTTATGGCAGAGAAGTATTGGATTCACGCGGAAATCCAACTGTTGAAGTTGAAGTAGAAACGGAATCAGGTGCTTTTGGTCGCGCAATCGTACCATCTGGTGCTTCAACAGGTGAAAGAGAAGCTTTGGAATTAAGAGATGGCGATAAAACACGTTATTTAGGCAAAGGTACAACTAAAGCAGTAGCCAATGTTAATGAAATCATCGCTCCTGTTGTTATTGGTATGGATGTTACTAAACAAAATCTTATCGATAAAACAATGATTGCTTTAGATGGAACAGATGACAAATCAAGACTTGGTGCAAATGCTATTTTAGGTGTTTCTTTAGCATGTGCAAGAGCAGCAGCAAATTATTATGGCATTCCTTTGTATAAATATTTAGGCGGCTTTAATGGAAAAGTATTACCAGTTCCAATGATGAATGTATTGAACGGTGGTTCACATGCTGATTCAACAGTAGACTTCCAGGAATACATGTTTATGCCAGTAGGTGCTAAGAGCTTGAAAGAAGCTGTAAGAATCGGTGCTGAATGTTTCCATAATTTAAAATCAGTATTAAAAGAACACGGTTATAACACTAATGTTGGAGATGAAGGCGGATTTGCTCCAAGTTGTCGTGAAGGAAATGAAGAACCGTTAGAATTAATGCTTGAAGCAGTTAAGAGAGCTGGATATGTTCCTGGTAAAGATGTATGCTTTGCTATGGATGTTGCAGCAAGTGAATTCTATGATGTTGAAACCGGTGTATATCATTTAAGCAAATCAGGTCAAGGTGATAAGACTAGTGAAGAAATGATTGAGATGTTAGCTCAATGGGTTGAAAAATATCCTATTATTTCAATCGAAGATGGATTAGGAGAAAGAGACTGGGATGGTTGGAAAAAATTGACTGACCGCTTAGGAAGCAAGATTCAAATTGTCGGTGATGACTTATTTGTAACTAATCCGAAGATCTTAAAAGAAGGTATTGAAAAAGGTATTGCTAACTCAATCTTAATTAAAGTAAACCAAATCGGTTCATTAACTGAAACATTTGATGCTATGGAATTAGCAAAGAGACATGGTTATACTTGTGTTGTTTCTCATAGATCAGGTGAAACAGAAGATACAACTATTGCTGATATAGCAGTTGGATTCAATGCCGGACAAATCAAGACAGGTTCATTATCAAGAACTGATCGTATTGCAAAATACAATCAATTAATGAGAATTGAAGATGAATTAGGTGAAGTTGCTGAATTCCACGGCAAAGACACATTCTATAATTTATATAAATAATTGTATTTTATGTAGTAAAAAGGCTGTATAATACAGCCTTTTATATTTGCGCTATTTACTTCGCATAATATATATTATGTTATTTTTCTAAATTATTATTTAAAGCATATTTGGCAACAGATGCAAAATTATCATCATAATTTATTTTATTCAAATCATTTTTTATCCATTTTTCTGCTAAAGATAAATTATTTTCTTTCTCACAATAAAGTTTGCATTGCAAATCACACTCTAGTTTGTCACAATAGTAAGCAAATTTTGCTTCCTCGGTTTCCTTGGCATCAAATTCCAATATTAAATCAATTAAGTCTTCTTTTATGTTTAAATTTTCTAAAACTTCATGAATTGCTTTATGACCGATTTCTTGTTTTGTCAATTCATCAATTTGTAAATAAGTTAAATCACCAATAATTATTTCTTCGGTTTCATGAATCGCTAACATTAAAATAACCTTATATATATCGATTTTATATTGGTATTGCGAATACATAGCTAAAGCTAACATCTGTGTTGAATAAATGTGTTCGGCAACTGATTCAATTCTTTCCTTGGTAATGTGAGTCTGTAGCCAACCTGTTCTCAGTGTCTGCTTCAATTTATTACACAACACATAGTATTGTACAATATCTTTTTCAGTCATTTGTATTTCCTTTCGTAAAACGGCTTTGTTGTTCAAAGCCGTCAGTAGTTTTTATTTTAATAAGTTTAAGAATGATTGACCGTTTTCCGGACGTTTTACATCAAAGTTTTCCGCTATGGTATAACCGATATTAGCAAAGGTTTTCGCTAATGGTAATTGTCCGCCTTCGGTAAATGATTTACTGTAAGCAATACAAGGAACTTGTTCTCTTGTATGATCTGTTCCCACCCAAGTTGGATCATTTCCATGATCGGCAGTTAAAATAATTAAATCATCATCATTGACTTTTTCCATTAACTCTCCCAGACATTTGTCAAAACGATCAATTTCTTCGCCATAACCGATCGGATTTCTGCGATGACCCCATAAGGCATCAAAATCAACTAAGTTAGTGAAACAGATACCGGTAAAATCTTTAGAGGTTTGTTCAATGGTTATTTCCATACCATTAACATTATTTTTGCTCTTATATGCTTCGGTAATGCCGTGTCCAGAATAAATATCGTTAATCTTGCCTACAGAAATAACATCATAGCCGGCTTCTTTTAAATAATCAAGCACTGTTTCACCATATGGTGCAATGGCATAGTCGTGACGATTACTGGTTCTGGTAAAGGTATCGGCAGTCTCTCCGATAAACGGACGGGCAATTACTCTTCCTACTCGCCATTCCGGTTTCATAGTGATCTCACGGGCAATTTGACAGCAGCGATATAATTCCTCTAATCCGAAATATTTTTCATGAGCAGCAATTTGCAGTACCGAATCAGCACTTGTATAGACAATCATTTTGTTTTCTCTAATTGACTGTTCACCTAACACTTTTAAAATTTCTGTGCCGCTGGCAGCATAATTACCTAACCAATCGTGTCCGGTTTTTTCTTTTAATTCATCCATCAATTCCTTCGGAAAGCCGGTATCAGTAAATGCTATGAAAGGTTGTTCAACCTTTAAGCCCATTATTTCCCAATGTCCGGTCAAAGTATCTTTACCTTTGCTTGCTTCCTGTAGAATACCATAGTATCCAAGTGGTTTACCTACTTTTTGAACACCTTTTAACGGATGCAAATTAGCAATTCCCAATTTTTGCAAATGAGGTATATGCAATTGATATTTTTCGGCAATATGACCGAAAGTATCAGTTGTCGCATCACCATATAATTCAGCATCCGGTTCTGCTCCGATTCCTAATGAATCCATTACAATTACAAATATTCTTTTATATTTCATTTCTATATCTCCTTTTTTTTAGCTCTTTCTAATTTATTGTAAGCCTCTTTAAGATGCTTGTTTTCAATATGGGTGTAAATTTGCGTTGTCGATATATCGCTATGCCCCAATAACTCTTGAACAGTTCTTAAATCCGTATTTTCATTCAGTAAGTGAGTCGCAAAAGAGTGTCTGAGCGAATGCGGCGAGATATCCTTTTGAATTAATAATTCATCTTTTTTCTTTTTAATTAATTGAAAAACAAATTGTCTGTTAAGTCGATTCCCCAACTGATTGATAAATAAATATACATTCTGGTTCTTTTTATTAAATCGTGGACGTATATTTCGCAAATAGTATAACACATTTTCGGCAGTAAGCGTATCCATTAAAACAATACGCTCCTTATTGCCTTTACCGATAAGACGAATCTGTTTATGAGTTATATTGATATTTTTTATTTCCAAATCACATAATTCACTAACCCGCATTCCTGTAATATAAATTAAACGCAATAGCAATTTATGAAAATATTGGATATCATCATTTTCATCAAAACTGTTTAGTAACAATTCAACTTCATTTTCATTCAGAAAAATCGGTAAATGTTGTTGCTTTTTTAGAGCGATAACAGCAACAGGGTTGGCGATGTCATAATTTAAGAATAGATAAGTATGTAAATTTTTTATTGAAGTCAATAAGTGAACCAAAGAGTTATTGGACAAATAAGCTTTTTCGGCACTTAAAAAATCCTGCACAAACAAATTATCAATTTCCTCAACCTGTTGAACATGGTTATCCAAGCAAAACTTTTTATACTTCTCTAAATCATTTTTATAAGATGCTACTGTTGCAGCCGATTTTTGCTGAATAGTTGTAATGTTATAAATATAATCATCAATTGCTTCGCTTATTTGCATAATTGTTGCGCTTTCTGTAATAATTCTTTAGCAGCTTTTTCACTGCTGTCGGTTAACGAAGCATTAGCCATTAAAGCCAATTGTTCTACTCTTTCCTTTTCGGATAATTTATGAATGTTTGATGTTGTCGTAAATTCATTAGAATTTTTCGCAATTAAATAATGATTTTTTCCACAGGCAGCAACAGACGGTAAATGAGTGACACTGAAAACCTGCATATCTTTAGCTAATTCAGCCATTTTAATCCCGATATTTAAGGCTACTGTTCCGCTGACTCCGGTATCAATTTCATCAAATATAATTAGCTGAGTTCCTTGAAGTTTAGCAAAAATAACCTTTAATCCCAACATTAAACGGGATAACTCACCACCAGATGCCACCTTATTCAGCGGTTGCAAAAGCATTCCTTTATTCATTGAAATCATAAATACAGCTTTATCCAGTCCGGTAGCAGTTGCTTTGTCTTCAGAAAGATATGTTTCAAATCGAGCATTTGGTAATGACAAGTCTCGAAGCTGTTTAGCAATAGCGTCATTTAATTCCTTTGCTTTTTCTTGACGAATTTTGCGAATTTCCAAAGCATACTGTTCATATTTTTTATATGCATTGTCTTTTTCTTTAGCTAGATTATGCAAAATGAAGTCCTTGTTATCGTAGTTTTCGATTTGCTTATTTAAATCCGCTTTGAATTCGATTAATTCACCTAAAGACATATTATATTTTCTTTTTGCTCTTTGTAAAATATATAAACGTTGATTTAATTGTTCAAGCTGTTGTTGATCAATAACGGTTTGATGAAAAGACTTACTTATAGTCTCAAAATCATCACTTATGGTGTAATAACTGTTGATCAAGTCATTTACTGGTTGTTGAATTTCTTCAAAAGACCTTAAATTATCAGCTAATTTGGTAAATTCATATAGTTTACTGATTATGCCGTCATCATTTTGAAACAGATCTTCAATCTTTTCGATTGTTTGTTGATTTTTTTCAATTTCGTTGATGCTCTTTAATTGTTGTTGGATTTGTTCATCTTCATCCTTATCGGTAATATTCAACTTGTCCAATTCATTCAATTGATATTTAATTATTTCTAATTGAGATTGATTAAAGGTAGTTTGTATCAATTGTTCATATTCTTTATTTATAGTTGCATAATCATAGTAGTACTTCTTCAATTGAGTTAATTGTGGCTGTAAACAAGCATAATTATCCAATAACGAT